>WRCZ01000341.1 GCA_009783685.1 Actinomycetes bacterium | reverse complement strand
GCGGACGTCGTCACCCGGCAGCCCTCAGGGACGCGGATCGACCTGCTGGGAGCGTCGAGCCGCCACGTGCCGATCCGCACCGCGCACGTGGCGGGCGCCTCCGCCTACGTCTCCGTGCCGGGCACGTTCCTGTCGCCGGAGGCGGTGGCCGCGCACCACTGGCGGACCGTCACCGTGGGCTGGTTCGTCTCCGCGCCGCACGACCTGACGGCGGCCCAGCGGACGGCCGCCCGCGATCTGGCCGTCTCCAGCGGGCTGGTGAGCGAGACCCGCGACCAGCAGGCCGGCCTGGGCACCCTGCGGTGGGCGTCGGTCGCCGCCGGCGCGGCCCTCGCCCTCGGCATCCTCGCGATGACCGTCGGCACGATCCGTGCCGAGTCGGCCGACGACGTGCGGACGCTGACGGCGACCGGCGCGGGGTCGGGCACCCGCCGGGCCCTGACCGCGGCCACCGCGGGCGCGCTGGCCCTGGCCGGCGCGCTCCTCGGGGCCGCCGGTGCCTACGCCGTCCTGCTCTGCGCCTACGCCGGCGACCTGGGCGCGCTGCGGCACATCCCCTTCCTGCCGCTGACGACGGCCATCCCGGGCGTCCCGCTGCTCGCCCTGGCGGCCGGCTGGCTGGCCGCCGGCCGCGAGCCGGCGGGTATCGCCCGCAGGCTCCTGGAGTAACCCCGGCCCTGCGCGCCGCCGTTCGCCCGTCCTGACGCACCGTCAGGACGGGCGGGCCGTCGCCGGGGTCCGCGGGCCGGCCCGCACTGTCGGTGGCCGGGGGCAGGATGGGCGGTGTGCTGATCAGTCTCGGCGGGCTGCCCGCCACCGGAAAGTCGACGCTGGCCAGGGCCATGGCCCGCGAGACCGGCGCCGTCCATCTGCGGGTCGACACCATCGAGCAGGCCGTGGTCCGCTCCGGGCTGGCGGACCACCCCGTCGGTCCGGTCGGGTACGCCGTGGGGTACGCCCTGGCCGAGGACCATCTGCGCCAGGGGCTGACCGTGATCGCGGAGTCCGTGAACCCGCTGGCCGTCACGCGGGACGCGTGGCGCGACGTGGCGCTGCGCTCCGGGGCGCGGCTGCTGGAGGTCGAGACCGTGTGCTCGGACCCGGCCGAGCACCGCAGACGTTCGGCCGAGCGGACCGTCGACATCCCCGGACTGCCGCTGCCCACCTGGGAGGAGATCACCGCCCGCTTGTACGAGCCCTGGGCCCGCGACCGTCTGGTGGTCGACACCGCGGCGTGCGACGTCGCGGCGTGCGTGCGGGCGATCCGCCGGGCCGCGGGGGTGTGAGGTGCGCCCGGCGGCCCGCCCGCTCACGGCTTTCGCGGTGCCGGGTCGTTCGGGAGGAGGACGGTGAACGTGGTCGCGCCCGGCCGGCTGCTGACGGTCGCGCTGCCGCCGTGCGCGTCGGCGACGGCGGTGACGATGGACAGCCCGAGGCCCGCGCCGTGCCCGGACCGGGTCTGCGGGGCGCGGGTGAAGCGCTCGAAGACGCTGGCGCGCAGCGGTTCCGGGATGCCCGGCCCGTCGTCGGTGACGGCCAGCTCCGTGGTGGCCCCGGTCTGGCGCAGCCGCACGGTGACCCGGGTGCCCTCCGGGGTGTGGGCCCGGGCGTTGGCCAGCAGGTTGGCGGCGATCTGGTGCAGGCGGTGGGCGTCGCCGGTGACGGCGACCGGCTCCTCGGGCAGGTCGAGGTTCCAGCGGTGGCCGGGTCCTGCGGCCCGCGCGTCGTCGACGGCGTCCAGCACCAGCCGGGTCAGGTCGACGCTCTCGCGGGCCAGCGGGCGTCCCGCGTCGAGCCGGGCCAGCAGCAGCAGGTCGTCGACCATGCCGGTCATCCGCGCCGACTCCGCGGCGATCCGGTCGAGCGCCCGGGTGACCCCGGCCGGGACCGGCTCGGGGTGCCGCAGCGCCAGCTCGGCATGGCCGCGGATGGCCGCGACGGGGGTGCGCAGTTCGTGGCTGGCGTCGGCGGCGAACCGGCGCAGCCGCTCCTCGCCGGCCTGCCGCTTGGCGAGCGCGCTCTCCACGTGCCCGAGCATCCGGTTGAGGGACGCGCCCACCTGGCCGACCTCGGAGCGCGGGTCGGTGTCGGCGTCGGGCACCCGGGCGGGCAGCGCCACGGCGCCGCTGTCGAGCGGCAGCGCGGTGACGGACGAGGCGGTGGTGGCGACCCGGCGCAGCGGGCGCAGCGACCACCGCACCCAGAACGCCCCGGCCGCGCCGGCCACGACGAGCGCGCCGCCGAACACCGCGGCCTCGACGGCGATCAGCCGCTTGGCCGCGTCCTCGACGCCGCGCAGGGACATGCCGGTGACCAGCACGTCGCCGTCGTCCCCGGCGATGGCGCTCACCCGGTAGTCGCCGAGCGAGGACAGTTCCAGCGCGTGGCAGTGGCCGTCCACCGGGACGGCCGCGATCGCCGCACGGTCCGCGTCGCTCAGCGTCACCGAGGTGTCGGAGCCGGACCGGACGACGGCCGCCGCGGTGACCTTGCCCTGGAGCAGCCGGGCGCCGAACGTGCCGGGGGCCTGGCGGCGGGTGTCGGCATGGACGTTGTCGGCGTCCGGTTCCTTGCCGGACGTGCCCTGGCCCTCGTGCTCCAGGCTCGCGGGGAACCGCCCGCCGGACTCGGCGAGCTGCTGGTCGACGCGCTCGGTGAGGAAGGCGCGCAGGCCCAGGACCGCCGCGATCCCCACCGCGGCGCAGCTGATCGCCAGCAGCACCACGAGGCCGCAGGTGAGGCGGGCGCGCAGGCTCCGCGGGAGGAGGGTGCGGGGGACGGCCCTGCGCAGCCGCGACCGCCATCTGCCCGGGCCGGACGCGGCCGTCCCCGGCGTACCCTCCTTGGCGCTGCCCGGCGCGGGCGCGCCGGCCGCCTCGGGCACGGGCGCCCCGTCCGCCCCGTCCGCCCTGTCCGCCCTGTCCGCCCCGGGCGCGTACGCCCGCTTCACCACGGGGCCGCCTTCAGCAGGTACCCCGCGCCCCGCACGGTGTGGATCATCGGCTCCCGCCCGGCGTCGATCTTGCGCCGCAGGTAGGAGATGTACAGCTCGACGATGTGCGCCTGCCCGCCGAAGTCGTACGACCAGACGCGGTCGAGTATCTGCGCCTTGCTGAGCACGCGCCGCGGGTTGCGCATCAGGTAGCGCAGCAGCTCGAACTCGGTCGGCGACAGCTCCACGACCTCGCCGGCGCGGGTCACCTCGCGGGCGTCCTCGTCCATCACCAGGTCGCCGACGGACAGGACGGCCGCGTCGCCGCGCGCCCGCGTCATGCCGGCCCGGCGCAGCAGCCCGCGCAGCCGGGCCAGCACCTCCTCCAGGCTGAACGGCTTGGTGACGTAGTCGTCACCGCCCGCGGTGATGCCGGCGATGCGGTCCTCGACCGAGTCGCGCGCGGTGAGGAACAGCACACAGACCTCGGGCTGCCCGGTCCGCAGCTCGCGCAGCACCGCGAGCCCGTCGCCGTCGGGCAGCATCACGTCGAGCACCACGGCGTCGGGCCGGAACGACCGGGCCTCGGCGATCGCGGAGGCGACGTCGCCGGCCGTGCGCACCTGCCAGCCCTCGTAGCTGAGCACGCCCGCCAGCACTTCCGCGAGGTCGGGCTCGTCGTCGACGACGAGGACGCGGATCGGGCTGCCGTCCGGATGGGCGAGGGGGTGCGCGGTGCTGTTCATGGTGCCTCCAGGATCCACGACCGGGACCCGCCGCGGGACACCCGGCGCTCTGCATCAGCTGTGAATGTGCCGCTGACCGGGCGATTCAGAGCTGGCTCAGAGGTTCCCCCCGCACAGTTGCGACGTACGGCCACGAAAGGAACCACCGCATGAGCACCGCCTCTCCCCCGCGTCCCGCCCGGCACGCGGTCGCCCCGGCCTATCCCGGGCGGCGGTCGCCCGCGACGGCGGTGCTGGCCCTGGGCTGGCTCGGGGCGGCGGCCGTGATCGCGCTGTGGTGGCAGGACACGACCGCCGTGGTCGGCCAGGCGGACTGGCTGATCGGCGCGGGCCGCATCGCGGGGCTGCTGACCGGCTACTGCTGCGCGCTGCTCGTCGTGCTGATGGCGCGCATCCCGGTGCTGGAGCGGGGCGTGGGCAGCGACCGGGTGGCCCGCTGGCACGCGATGGCGGGCCGCTACACCGTGTGCCTGCTGCTCGCGCACATCGCGCTGATCCTGTGGGGATACGCGGTGCAGGCCCACTCCGGCGTGGTCCACGAGGCGTGGACGGTCGCCTTCACCTACCCGGAGATGGTCAAGGGCTCGATCGGCGGGCTGCTGCTGCTCCTGGTGGGCGCGGTGTCGGCCGGGGCGGTTCGGCGCAGGGTCCGCTACGAGACCTGGTACTACCTGCACCTGCTGACGTACGCGGCGATCTTCCTGGCCTTCTGGCACCAGCTGGCCCTGGGCGCGGACTTCGCCGGCGGCACCGCGGCCCGGATGCTGTGGTACGCGCTGTACCTGGGGTCGGCCGCGGCCGTGGTCTGGTATCGGCTGCTCGTCCCGCTGCGGCAGAACCTGCGGCACCGGCTGCGGGTGCACGCCGTGGTGCGGGAGGCGCCGGACGTGGTGTCGGTGGTGGTGAGCGGGCAGCGGCTGCCGGAACTGGCGGCGCGCCCCGGCCAGTTC
The DNA here is from genome assembly GCA_009783685.1 of Actinomycetes bacterium. GTDB lineage: Bacteria > Actinomycetota > Actinomycetes > Streptomycetales > Streptomycetaceae > Actinacidiphila. The sequence goes on along the minus strand of WRCZ01000341.1, from coordinate 2,433 downwards.
TTCCGCTGGCGGTTCCTGGCGCCCGGCCTGTGGTGGACGGCGAGCCCGTACTCGCTGTCCGCGGCGCCCCGCCCCGACCTGCTGCGGATCACGGTGAAGGAGGTCGGCGGGCACAGCGCCGCCCTCGCCCGGCTGCGGCCCGGGACCCAGATCTGGGCGGAGGGCCCGTACGGGGCGCTGACCGCGGAACGCCGGACCCGGCAGAAGGTGCTGCTGCTGGCGGGCGGGGTCGGGGTGACGCCGCTGCGGGCGCTGTTCGAGTCGCTGCCCGCGCAGCCCGGCGACCTCACCCTGCTGTACCGGGCCCGCTCGGAGTCCGACCTGGCCCTGCGGAGCGAGCTGGAGGCGATCGCGACGGCCCGCGGGGCGCGGCTGCAGTTCGCGCTGAACACGCCCGACGGGCGGCGCCCGGTGCTCACCGCCCGCGGGCTGCGCGCCGCGCTCCCGGACATCGCCCACCACGACGTGTACCTGTGCGGGCCGCCGGGCCTGATGCGCGCCTCGTACACGGCGCTGCGCGAGGCGGGGGTCCCCGCCGCGCACATCCACCACGAGTCCTTCGAGCTGTGAGGCCCGGTCCATGAGCGCACTCCCGTCCCGCCCGCTGCGGCGCATCGTGCTGACGGCCGTCTCCACGGTCGCCGGCGGCCTGCTGCTGCTGTCCCTCAAGCCCCACACCACCGCGAGCGCCGCGGCGCCGGCGGACGGCGGGGCCCCGGCGACCGGGCCCGCCTCGACGGCCTCGCCGTCCCCCGCGCCCTCCGGCACGTCCTCCGGCAGTTCGTCGGGCCAGCCCTCCACGTCCCCGTCCACCTCCGGCAGCGGTGGCAGCGGCAAGAGCGGCGGCTCGGGGACGTCCACGACGAAGACCGTGGACGGCGACGCGGTGCAGACCCGTTACGGTCCGGTCCAGCTGCGGATCACCCTCACCGGCGGGAAGCTCACCGCGGTGACCGCGATCCAGCTGCCGCAGGACAACCCCCGCGACTCCGAGATCTCCGGCTTCGCGGTGCCGCAGCTCACCCAGGAGGCGCTGGCGGCGCAGAGCGCGCACATCGACTCCGTGTCCGGTGCGACCTACACCAGCGACGGCTACGTGCAGTCGCTGCAGAGCGCGCTGGACAAGGCGGGGAGCTGAGATGGCCGCCGGACCCCGGGGGGAGAGCGCGGTCGCGGCGCCACGGGCGCAGGCCCGGGTTCCGCGCCACGCGCCGCAACAGGGGGCGGACGCGTCCGCGGGCGACCGGCTGCGGCGCGTCGAGCACACCATGGGCACGGTCTTCTCCTTCGACGTCCGCGGCGGCGGCCGCCCGCGCGTCGCCGCCGCGCTGGACGCCGCCGTGGAGTGGCTGCGGCACGTGGACGCGGTGTTCTCCACCTACCGGCCGGAGAGCCAGATCAGCCGGCTGGCGGCCGGCACGCTGGCGCTGTCGGCCTGCTCGCCCGAGGTGTGGGAGGTGCACCGGCTGTGCGACGTGGCGCGCCGCCGCACCGGCGGCTGGTTCGACGCGGAGTACGCGGGCGGCTTCGACCCGACGGGTCTGGTCAAGGGCTGGGCGGTGGAGCGGGCCGCCGCGATGCTGCGGTCGGCCGGCGCCGACGCGGTCTGCGTCAACGGCGGCGGTGACGTCCAGGTGCACGGCGGGCCCTGGCGGATCGGCGTCACCGACCCGCTGCGGCCCGGGACGCTCGCCACCGTCGTGCACGCCGACGGCGACGTGGCGGTGGCCACGTCCGGCCCGGCCGAGCGCGGCGCGCACATCCTGGACCCGCACACGCACGAAGCCGCCGACCCGGAGTTCGCCTCGATGACGGTGGCGTGCGCCGGCCTCACCGACGCCGACGTGCTGGCCACCGCGGCCTGCGCGATGGGCGCGGCGGCCCCGTCGTGGCTGCGCGGGCAACGGGCGACCGAGGCCTTCGCGATCCGCCCGGACGGCACGACGTGGTGCACTCCCGGCTTCGCCGCCGCCGCCCGCGACGCGGACCAGCCCCGCGACTGACCCACGCCCCGGGCAGGGTCGCGTCCAACTCCCCTGGCAGGGCGGGGCGGAGCCGTGTCCGTCCCGTGGCGCGGACGAGCCCTGCGCCTGACCGGACGCCGCCGGCACGGCCTCGTCCAACTCCCTCGGCAGGGTGAGGCGCAGCCGGCATCCGTCGCGCGACGCGGGGACGAGCCCCGCGCCTAACCCGACACCCCCGACACAGACGCCACCAACTCCCACGGCAGGGCAGGGCAGAACCGGCATCCGCCGCCCGAGGCGCGGACAAGACCCGCACCTGTCCCGACACCCCAGCACGGCCGCGACCAACGCCCTCGGCAGGGCGGAGCGGAGCCGACGTCCGTCGCGGAGCGCGGACAAGACCCGCGCCTGACCCGACACCCCCAGCAGGCACGCCGCCAACTCCCCTGGCGGGGCGCGGCGGAGCCGG
>WRCZ01000340.1 GCA_009783685.1 Actinomycetes bacterium | reverse complement strand
GCGTCGCTGGGCAACGCCGTGCACCAGGCGCGGGCCCTCGGCGTCCTCGACGGATCGCCCGCGGCCGTGCGTGCCGCGCTGGCCCGGGCCACCCGGCCGGTCACCTACCGCCCCGACGGGGCCCGGGCCGCGGCCTTTCGGCGCGCCGACGACCTGCTGCCGCCGGGATGACGACGGCGCCGGGCCGCCGGTGGCGAAGCCCGATCCGCCGCGGTGGTTCGGCCCGCCGCTGGTGCCCGCCCGCCGGCTCGGCCCGGCCCCCGCCGCCGGTCCTCAGCCCGCCGCGGCCAGGACCAGCGGGAGGACCTGGCCGCTGCCCGCGAGCCGCAGCAGGCGCGCGGCGACGGCGAGCGTCCACCCGGAGTCCGTGTAGTCGTCGACCAGCAGGACCGGGCCCGGCGACGCGGCCAGGGCGGCGGCCATCTCCTGCGGGACCGTGAACGCGCCGGACAGTGCCCTGAGCCGCTGCGCGGAGTTGCTGCGGCGGGCCGCGTGCGCACCGTCGGGGCCGGTGTGGGCGAGGGTGCCCAGGAAGGGAAGCCGGCCGACGGCGGCGATGCCCTGGGCGAGGGACCCGACGAGCTGCGGACGGGAGGCCGACGGCACCGCCACGACGCCCACCGGGCGGGCGCCGCCGTCGGGCGAGCCGGCGGCCCAGCCGCCCGGGGAGCGCGCCCAGTCGGCGAGGACCGTGACCGCGGCCTTGAGGACGTCGTCGGGGACGGGGCCGTCCGGCGCGTTCTCGGCCAGCAGCGGGCGCAGCCTGTTGCCCCAGCCGATGTCCGAGAGGCGGCCGAGGGCGCGCCCGGCGGAGCACTGCTCCGAGGCGGGGATCCGCCCCTTGAGGTCGATGCCCAGGGCGGGCATCCCGGTGGGCCACATCCGCCGCGGGTCGACGTCCACCCCGGGGCGCTCCAGCTCCTTCACCGCGCCCGTCAGCGCGTCGGACGAGACGGACGCGTCGAGCCAGGCGCCCGCGCAGTTGTCGCACCGGCCGCACGGCACGGCGCCCTCGTCGTCCAGCTGGCGGCGCAGGAACTCCATCCGGCAGGCGCCGGTCCCGGCGTACTCGCGCATCGCCTCCTGCTCGTCCTTGCGCTGCCGCGCGACCCAGGCGTACCGGTCCGCGTCGTAGTCCCACGGCCGGCCGGTGCTCTCCCAGCCACCCTTGACGCGCTTGACGGCCCCGTCCACGTCGAGGACCTTCAGCATCATCTCCAGCCGGGTGCGCCGCAGGTCCACCGCCGCCTCCAGGGCCGGCACGGACAGCGGACGGCCCGCGTCGCCGAGGGCCGACAGGGTGCGCCTGACCTGCTCCTCGGGCGGGAAGGCGGAGTCCGCGAAGTAGCGCCAGATCGCCTCGTCCTCGCGGCCCGGCAGGAGCACCACGTCGGCGTGGGCCACGCCGCGGCCGGCCCGGCCCACCTGCTGGTAGTACGCGATCGGCGAGGACGGCGATCCGAGGTGGACGACGAAGCCCAGGTCGGGCTTGTCGAAGCCCATGCCCAGCGCCGAGGTGGCCACCAGCGCCTTGACGCGGTTCTGCTGGAGGTCGGTCTCGGCCTGCAGCCGGTCGGCGTTCTCGGTGCGGCCGGTGTAGGACGCCACCTCGAAGCCCCGCTGCCGCAGGAAGGCGGCGGCCTCCTCGGCGGCGGCCACCGTGAGGGCGTAGACGATGCCCGAGCCCGGCAGCTCCTCCAGGTGCTCGGCGAGCCAGGCCAGGCGGTGCGCCGCGTCCGGCAGCCGGACCACGCCCAGCCGCAGGCTCTCCCGGTCGAGCGGGCCGCGCAGCACCAGGGCCTCCCCCGCGCCCGTCCCCAGTTGCTCGGCCACGTCCGCGGTGACCCGGGCGTTGGCGGTCGCGGTGGTGGCGAGGACGGGCACGCCGGGCGGCAGCTCGGCGAGCATCGCGCGCAGCCGCCGGTAGTCGGGGCGGAAGTCGTGCCCCCAGTCAGAGATGCAGTGCGCCTCGTCGACCACGAGCAGACCGGTGGTGGCGGCGACCTTGGGCAGCATCTGGTCGCGGAAGTCCACCGAGTTGAGCCGTTCCGGACTGATCAGGAGGACGTCCGTCTCGCCCCGTTCGACCTCGGCGCGGATCTCCTCCCACTCCTCGGGGTTGGCCGAGTTGATGGTGCGGGCCCGGATGCCGGCCCGGGCGGCCGACTCCACCTGGTTGCGCATCAGCGCCAGCAGCGGCGAGACGATCACCGTCGGACCCGCGCCGCGCCGGCGCAGCAGCGCGGTGGCGACGAAGTACACGGCCGACTTGCCCCAGCCGGTGCGCTGCACCACCAGGGCCCGCCGCCGCTCCCGGACCAGGGCCGCCACCGCCTGCCACTGGTCCTCGCGCAGGCGCGCCGACCCGTCCGGGGCACCGACGAGTTCGGCGAGTACGGCATCGGCTTCGGAGCGGAGTCCTGATTCGTCCATGGGTCCCATGCAACCCGATGGCACCGACAATCAGCCACTTCACCCGCCGGAACCGCGAGTTCCCGCTGGTCCCGGCCGTTCCCGGGCGGCCGCCCGCCGAAGCGTGCATCCGGAAGGGATCTAACCGGCGGACGGTTCCATACCGGTCAGCGAGGCCAATTGACCGTTGCCGCACGGCAGTGCGAGGGGAAGAATTGCCCTCGGATCCCCGATCGGCTCCTGGAGCCCCTTGCGACCGGCTGCGCCCGCACCCGGTCTACGGGTGTATCCGTGAAGGGAGGACCGTGACCATGGGATTCGTTGCGGCGACGTCCAGTGCCACCTCCTCCCACGCCACCAGAAGCCTGGAGGCCGCCGAGTGGGCGGACGTCGGCGTCCCCATGCTCGTCAACCCGCGTGACGTGATCAAGGACCTGCACGCCCGGCACCTCCCCGCCCCCTCCACCGCGCTGGTCGCGGTGTACGACCCGGACGGGCGGCTGCGGGCCAGCGCCTCGTTCCCGGGACGGGTCGGAGTCGTCGACGGCTGGGAGCGGCGGAACGCCCTGCTGTCCCACCTGCGCCGGGTCATCCCGCACGACCTGCGCCTGCGGCACCCGGTGCGGACCGCGGTCCTCATGGTGTGCCGGGACGGCGGGGCCGCGTGGACACCGGAGGACGGGGCGTGGATGTGGGGGCTGCGCGACGCGTGCACCCTGCACGGCCTGCGCTGCGGCTCCTACGTGACGCTCACCGCGGACGGCTGGAACGTCATCGGCGAGAACCGGACCGGGCGGACGCCCAACTCGGCGTCCTGGACCCGGCGCACGGACCGTTCGCCCGCCCTGCCCGAGGAGACGCCGGCGCGCCTGCCGCGGGCGGCCGCCGCGCGCTAGCGGCGGCCGCTCAGGCGTTCGCGCCCAGCAGGGCGTTGATCCGCGCGGGGTCGCCGCAGACGATCAGCAGCGCACCGGCACGTGCGAGAGCGCCGGCCAGTGCCTGAGGCATCGTTTCGTCACCGCCGCCGTTGACGGCCACCACGACCACGGGACGGCCCTTGGCGCGGCTCGCGGTGACGTCGGCGTAGAAGACGTCGTCGGCGGCGTCGTGCTGGGCCCAGTACGAGTCGTCGCCGAAGGACAGCTCGTGCGCGGCCCACGGGTGCTGCTCGCCGGTCGTCAGCACCAGGATCTCGCCGGGTGCGCGGCCGGTGTCCAGCAGCAGGTCGACCGCCTCGTCCGCCGCGTCGACGGCGCCGTCGACCGGTGCGGGGATGAGCTGGATCTGGGTGCCGGAGTCGCCGTGCTCCCGCTGCGCGGGCACGGACGGGCCCGCGCCGGGATGCGGGTGCGTACCGGCGGACGGGGCCGTGCCGCCGGCGGGCCGGCCGGGGCCGGGCCGGCTGGGACCGACGCCCGCGCCGGCCGGGTCCCTGGGCGGACCGGGACGCGGTGCGGCGGGCCGGGGAGAGGCGGATCGCGGTGCCGCCGGACGCGGCGGGCCGGGGACAGGACGGGGGGTCGACGCACTCCGGCCGGTGGCCGGAGCAGTGCGGGGACCCGGGACGCTCTCGTGAATCTGAGGCTCCTCGGGGGTGAGAGGCATGAGTTGATGTCTATCAAACGTGCTGGCAAAGCGCAGCGGGGGGTGGGTCCTGGATCAGAAATCGAAACCGAGTTGTTCCCCTGCGTCCGCCGTTTCGCGCACCTTCTTCAGGTGCTGCCACCGGGGCATCGTGTCCAGGTAGGACCACGAGAGACGGTGGTGGCCGGTCGGTCCGAACTCCTCAAGGGCCGCCCGATGAACGGGCGACGGATAACCGGCGTTGTCCTCGAATGCGAACGGGGCGTATTCCAGGCCGAGTTCGGCCATCGCACCATCCCGCTGCACCTTGGCGATCACCGAGGCCGCGGCGACCGCGACGCAGGACTGGTCGCCCTTGATCACGGTGCGCACCTGCCAGGGCGCACCGAGGTAGTTGTGCTTGCCGTCGAGTATCACCGCGTCCGGCCGCTCGGGGAGCCCGGCCAGTGCGCGGCCGGCGGCCAGCCGCAGCGCGGCGGTCATCCCCAGCTCGTCGATCTCGTCGTTCGACGCGTGCCCGAGGGCGTACGACGTCACCCATCCGGTGAGGACGGCGGCGAGTGCGGTGCGGCGCTTGGGGGTGAGGAGCTTGGAGTCGGTCAGGCCCTCGGGCGGGCGGCGCAGACCGGTGACGGCGGCGCACACCGTGACCGGGCCGGCCCAGGCCCCGCGTCCCACCTCGTCGACGCCGGCGACGGTCTTCACGCCCATGGTGGCGCGCATCGAGCGCTCGACGCGGTGGGTGGGTGGTTCGTACGGCATGGCGGCTCCAGCCTACTCTGCGGCAATCCGCCCTCTCCAGAGGGTCGGAGGAGGCAGGGCGGGCCTTCTTCAGGCCACCACGGCCCACTCGGGCAGGCTTTCGGTCCGTTCGGTCCAGGTCGCCGGCGGCGCTCCGCCGGGACGTGCGGCGAGGATGCCGCCGACGATGGCGCAGGTGGTGTCGATGTCTCCGCCCGCCCTGGCCGTCGTCCAGAAGGCCCGTTCGTAGTCGCCGAGATGGCGCGCGGCGGCCCACAGCGCGAACGGCACCGTGTCGTGGGCGCTGGTGCGCCGCCCGCAGCCCAGCACCGCGGCCACGGTCGCCACGTCGCCGTAGTCGAGCATGTCCCGGGCCCGCCGGATGCCGGCCGCCACCGCGCTGCGCGGCACCAGCTCCAGGACGGCCGCGAGCAGGTCGGCCGGGTCCTCGGGACAGCCCTCGGGGTCGGCGGCGAGTGCGGCGGCCGCGGCGACCGCCATGGCGCCGGCCACCGCCTCGCGGTGCTGGTGGGTGGGGTAGGCGGAGATCTCCGCCTGGTGGGTGGCCTGCGCCGGATCACCCGCGTACCAGGCGCCGAGCGGGGCGACCCGCATCGCGGCGCCGTTGCCCCAGGACCCCTGGCCGTTGAACAGCGCCGCGGCCAGCTCGCGCCAGTCCGCGCCCTCCTGCCGGATCTGCCGCAGCATGCGGTTGACGGCGGGGCCGTAGCCGCGGTCGAAGTCGTGGTGCTCGGCGAAGGACATCGCCAGGGCGTCCTGGTCGATGCGGCCGTGCCGGGCGAGCACGGCCACCACCGAGCAGGCCATCTCCGTGTCGTCGGTCCACCCCCAGGTCCCGGGGGGCAGTGCTTCGCTCTGCAGGGCGGGGTAGTTGGCGGGGACGAAGAACTGGGAGCCGAGGGCGTCGCCGACGGCCAGCCCCTGGAGGCTGGACGCGGCACGGGCGAGTCGGGCGGCGTCGGTGGTGTGAGCGGTCATGGCGCGAAAACTCTGACATCGCACATGATCCCGGTCAATCTCCCTGTGCCGAAACTCACCTGGCTGCTGGTACCGGCGAGGCGGCCGGCCACATCGACGTCATGGGCCTCATGGACCCTCATTGGGCATGACCTCGCGGGCGGACGTCACGAGCAGCACTTCACCGGCGGCACCTCACAGGCAGCCGCCTCCGGGCGGCCCGGGAGTGGCCCAGCGCTCGAAGGGGCGGTCGATGGAGTACCGGCCGTCCGGCTGGAGGAGCAGCATCCGGGTCTCGCCGTTCGACGGGTTGGACAGCGTCTCGAACTCCTCGACGGTCCAGTGGAACCACCGCATGCAGAACAGCCGCATGGTCAGCCCGTGGGTGACCAGCAGCACGTTGGGCGGGAAGTCGGGCTTGTCGAAGGCGCGGTGCAGGGTCTCCAGGAAGGCACCGACCCGGTCGTAGACGTCGGCCCCGCTCTCCCCCATGGCGAAGCGGTAGAAGAAGTGCCCGTAGGCGTCCCGCGCCTTGCGCTGGCGGTGGATGTCCTCCAGGTCCTGCCAGTTGCCCCAGTCCTGCTCGCGCAGCCGGGGCTCCTCGCGGGCCTCGACGCGCCAGGCGTCCAGCCTGAGCGCGTGGAAGGTCTCCCAGGTGCGGCGGTAGGGCGACACGAACGCGTGGACACGCTCCTCGCCGAACACCTTCCTCAGGTTCTCGCCGGCGTGGCGCGCCTGCCGCAGTCCTTCGGCGGTCAGCTCCAGGGCGTGGTCCGGCACCCGTGCGTAGATGCTGTCGTCCGCGTTGCCCTGGGACTCGCCATGCCGGATGAGCACGATGCGCTGCGGGCGTCCCATGACCGCCAGCCTATTGCCCCGCAGGCCCCCGAGCGCGACGAAGGCGCCGGTACGGGGCGTGCCGGCCACCGGGGGGCGCCGCGCGGGACGTCCCACCGGCGGTGCGCCGGGCGGCCAGACCGCCCAGGTCCGGGCCGTCCAGGTCCGGGCCGCCCAGGTTCAGACCGTCCAGGCCGGGACCACGTCCACCACGTCGCCCGCCACGGACAGCACGTCGGCGTCCAGCTCCGCGCGCTCGGACAGCCGGGAGACCGAGGACTCGCGGTACTTGCCGTGCTCGGTGGCCGAGTTCCACATGGACAGCACCAGGAAGTCGCCGGTGCCGCCGCCCTGGCCGAAGACGCCGCGCAGCATGCCGGGCGAACCGGCCATGGCGGGGTTCCACACCCGCTGCTGCATCAGCGTGAAGTGGTCGACCCGGTCGGGCCGCACCCGGCACAGGGCGACCCGCAGCAGGTCGGCGTCGGTGAACTGCGGCTCGAAACCGACCTTCACGTCGAGCCGGTGCTCGAAGAGCCGCACGCCGAGCATCTCG
>WRCZ01000339.1 GCA_009783685.1 Actinomycetes bacterium | reverse complement strand
CACCTGCGTGACGTGCTCAACCGCTACGCGCGCTTCGAGCGCTGGCGCCGCTCCCTCGCCTGACCCCGGGCCGCGCCGCCGCCTCCTGGCCCTCGGCCGCCGCACCCCGGCTGGACGACCCCCGTTCGGGTGACCCGGCGTGCGGCCGTTCCGGCACCGGCCGATGCTGACACGACGGGGCCCGGCCGGGCCCCGTCGTCAGAGGCTCGGAGGCGCCATGAGTTCCATGGACATACCGGCAGAGCTGCCGCGGGACCGGCCGGAGGCCCGGCCCCGCACCGTTCCCGCCCAGGTGCAGACGACCGCGGCTCCCCGGCTGAGCTGGCTGACGCTGGCACTGATGACCACCGCGTCGGTGGCCAGCCTGCGCGCCGCGCCGACCATGGCGGTGTACGGGCTGGCCTGCGTGTTCCTCTACCTGGTGCCGGCCGTCGTGTTCCTGCTGCCGACCGCGCTGGTGTCCGCGGAACTGGCGTCCGGCTGGTCCGGCGGGGTGTACCGGTGGGTGAGCGAGGGGCTGTCGAAGCCACTCGGCTTCCTCGCCGTGTGGTGCCAGTTCGCGATGACGATCTTCTACTACCCGAGCCTGCTGGCCTTCGTCGCGAGCACGCTGGCGTACGTCATCGACCCGCGGCTGGCGGCCAACGGCCTGTACACCGCGATCGTGATCATGGTGCTGTACTGGACCGGCGTCTGGGTGTCCTCGCGCGGCACCAAGGCACTGGCCGGCCTGTCGTCCTGGGGGCTGATCATCGGCACCCTGATCCCGGGCGCGCTGCTCGTGGTGCTCGGCATGGTCTTCCTCGGCCAGGGCAACGCCTCCGCCGCGCCGATGACCGCCTCGCACCTGTTCCCGGCCTGGACGGGCCTGGCGAGCCTGGTGCTGATCGTCAACAACTTCCTGTCGTACTCCGGCATGGAGATGAACGCGGTGCACGTCTCGTCGCTGAAGAACCCGGCCAAGGAGTACCCGAAGTCGATGTTCATGGCGATGGGGCTCGTGCTGCTGATCTTCATCCTGCCCGCGCTGGCCATCAGCTGGGTGGTCCCGGGCAACCAGCTCAGCCTCACCGCGGGCGTGATGCAGGCGTTCGACGCCTTCTTCTCCCACTTCCACGTGGGCTGGCTGACGCCCGTCGTCGCCGTGATGCTGGTCGCCGCCGCGCTGGGCGGCATGCTGACGTGGCTGGCCGGGCCGTCGAAGGGCCTGCTGGAGATCTCCCGGCAGGAGGGCTACCTGCCGCCGTACCTGCAGCAGCTCAACCGCAACGGCATCCAGCAGAACATCCTGGTCACCCAGGGCGTCGTCACCACCGTCATCGCCCTGATGTACGCGCTGGTCCCGAACGTCTCCAACGTCTACTGGATCTTCTCGACGATCACCACGCAGGTGTACCTGATCGTCTATCTGCTGATGTTCGTCGCCGCGATCCGGCTGCGCAGGACCCGGCCCGACCATCCGCGCGGCTACCGGGTGCCGGCGCTCACCGCGGTCTGCGTGGTGGGGCTGCTGGCCTCGGTGGCCGCCCTGGTCATCGGGTTCGTGCCGCCCTCGCAGTTCGGCAGCGGCAGCGTCGGCGCCTACGTCGCCATCATCGGCGGCGGGCTGGTCATCCTCGGACTGCTCATCCCCTACGCCTTCCTGAAGCTGCGCAAGCCGGGCTGGCGGCAGCCCGCGATGGCCGGCGCGGGTGCCGGCGGGGACGGTGGGAGCGCCGGTGGGCCCGGCACCGGCAGCGAGGGCGGTGAGCGGGTATGAGGACCACCCGGTTCGCCTCGGAACACCGCTGGCTGTACGTCGGCGCGGCCGTGCTGCTGGTCGCCCTCGCGGTCGTCGGCGTCATCCGCTACGACTACGTCAGCACCGACAACGAGGCCACCCGCAAGGCCGGCCAGCTGGCCGACGCCGCCGAGCAGGCCGGCTTCCGGCGGCCCGATGTCACCACCCTCAAGCGGGCCCTGGGCACCGACGGCGGGCAGGCCTGCGAGAAGCCCGGGTCGGCCCTGGCCTCCGCCTTGTGGAAGATCAACCTCGCCAACGGCGCGACCGGACCCGGCATGCGGCCGGTCATCGCCGACGGCCGGGCCGTCCAGGCGGAGAAGAAGATCCTGGAGATCTACTGCCCGGACACGCTGCACAAGGTCCAGGACAAGATCAACGGCCTCAAGACCGGCAGGACGGTGCGCAACGGATGACCGCCACACCGAAGAACACACCGAAGAACGCGCCGCAGGCCGGCCCGCAGGACGACGCCCCCCGGCACGCACCGCGGGGCGCGGCGCCCGGCGACCTCGCCGCCCGGATCGCGGCCCTGATGCCGCGCGCCCGGGCCGACCTCGCCGAACTGGTGGCGATCCGCTCGGTCGCCGACCCCCGGCAGTACCCGCCGGAGGAGTGCCGCAAGGCGGCGCAGTGGGTCGCCGACGCCTTCGCCGAAGCCGGGTTGCACGACGTGCACCTGACGGAGACCCCGGACGGGAGCGCCGCCGTGATCGGCCACCGGCCCCCGCCGCCGGGCGCGCCCACCGTGCTGCTGTACTGCCACTACGACGTGCAGCCGCCGCTGGACGACGACGCCTGGAACAGCCCGCCCTTCGAGCTGACGGAGCGGCAGGGCCGCTGGTACGGGCGGGGCGCCGCCGACTGCAAGGGCAACATCGTCATGCACCTCACCGCGCTGCGGGCGCTCGGCGAAGATGTCCCGGTGGGCCTGCGGTTCGTCGCCGAGGGCTCGGAGGAGCAGGGCACCGGCGGGCTGGAGCAGTACGTGGCCGCGCACCGCGACGAGTTCACCGCGGACGCCCTGCTGGTCTGCGACACCGGGAACGCCGCCGTCGGCATCGGGACCGCCACCACGTCGCTGCGCGGCATGGTGAACGTGGTGGTCACCGTCGAGACCCTGGCCGGCGAGGTGCACTCCGGGATGTTCGGCGGGCCCGCGCCCGACGCGCTGGCCGCGCTCATCCAGGTGCTCTCCACGCTGCGCGACCCCGCGACGGGCGACACGCGGATCCAGGGGCTGCCCGCCAACGGCACCTGGCAGGGCGCCGGTTACGACGAGGCGCAGTTCCGCGGCGACGCGGGCGTCCTGGACGGGGTGCCGCTGACCGGCACCGGTTCGGTCGCGGACCGCCTGTGGGCCCGGCCGGCGGTCACCGTGCTGGGCATCGACTGCCCGCCGGTGGTGGGCTCCTCGGCGGCCGTGCCGCCGACGGCCCGGGCCAGGGTGTCGCTGCGGATCCCGCCCGGCACGGCCGCGTCCGCCGCCCGGCGCGCCCTCACCGCCCACCTCACGCAGGCCGCGCCGTGGGGCGTGCGGGTCCGGGTCGAACCGGAGTCGTCCGGCGATCCGTTCTCAGCGGCCACCGACGGCCCCGCGTACCGGGCGCTGGACGAGGCGATGCACGCCGTCTACGGCCGGCCCATGACCTACCTCGGACAGGGCGGGTCCATCCCGCTGTGCAACGTGCTGGCCGACAGCTACCCGCGCGCCGAGATCATCCTGATGGGCGTCGAGGAACCGCTGTGCCTGATCCACGCACCCAACGAGAGCGTGGACCCGGACGAGATCCAGCACATGGCCGAGGTCGAGGCCAGGTTCCTGACGTCCTTCGCACGCACGACGCGGTGAGGGCCTGCGGAGGCGGGCGTGGACACGGGACGGGACGCGCACCTGCAGGAGGTCGCCCTCCTCGGCGAGTTGACCCGGCTGCTGCTCGACACCAGCGGTGAGGGCGCCGAGGAGGTCCACAGGTCGGTGATCGCGGCGGCCGGCGGCCTCGGGGTGCGGGCGAACCTGGTGGTCGTGCCCGACGGTGCCACGGTGACGGTCGCCTCCCACGACGAGCTGAGCACGATCAGCGTCCGCGGCTTCCCCGAGGTCTTCCGGATGGACCAGGTCATCGCGCTCAAGCCGCTGCTCGCCGAGATCTCCGAGGGCCGCGTCGGCGCCGCCGAGGCCCGCCGGCGGCTGTCCGCGATCACCGCCGCCCGGCCGCCGTACCCGTGGTGGCTGCGGCTGCTGGGCATCGTCCTGTTCGCCCTGGGCTTCGCACCGCTGATGCAGAGCACCTGGTACGAGGTGGGGACCACCGCCGTCCTCGGGACGGTCACCGCGACGCTGGCGGTGCTGTCGGAACGGGTGGGCCGGCTGGCGCCCGTGCTGCCGCTGCTCGCGGCCACCGTGGTCTCCCTCATCACGCTGGAGGCGTTCGCCCGCACCCACGCGCACGGCGGCCCGGTGCTGCTCATGCTGCCCGCGCTGTTCTTCTTCGTGCCCGGCGACTACCTCAGCGCCGCCACGGCGGAACTGGCCGCCGGCTTCCTCACCACCGGCGCGATCCGGCTGGTGTACGCGGTGTTCCTGCTCGTCCAGCTGTACCTGGGCATCGTGCTGGGCCTGGTCATCACCGGCCGCTCGCGCCATGACCTGTTCGACGTGGCGGCCGCCTCCGACCTGCCCCGCTGGGCGCTGTTCCTCGCGTGGATCGTCTTCACCGTCGGCACGGTCCTGGCGTTCGCCATCCCGCTCCGGCTGCTGGGCCGCCTGCTGCTGCTGGTCTACCTGACGGTCGGTGTGCAGACCGCCGCCACCAAGCTCATCGGCGAGGTCGGCGGCACGTTCGCCGCAGCGGTGGCCCTCGGCGTCGCCGCCACCTGGCTCGGCAGGCGCCGTTCGCAGCCCCCGCGGATCGTGCTGCTGCTCCCCGGCTTCTTCACCCTCACCGTGGGCTCCCTCGGCCTGCGCGGCCTGACCGCCCTCGCCGGCGGCTACCCCATCCAGGGCTTCCACGACCTCACCAAGATGATCACGATCGTCACCGCCATCGCCACCGGGCTCCTGGTGGGGTCCGTGCTCGCGCCGCGGCCGGGAGCGGCACCCGGGGCGTGACGTGGCTCGACGCCGAGCGGCCAGGCGGGACGGTGCGCGGGTCCGCGTGGTCAGCGGTCAGGTGGCGGTCAGGTGGCGGTCAGGGTGAGCAGACCTCGGGTCAGGTCGCGGTAGCGGGCCATCGCCAGGCGCAGTTCCTCCGTGTCGGGCGTCCCGTCGCCGTCCCCGTCCCAGCGCTGCCGCAGTTCCTTGCGGCGCTGCTCGACGAGCCCGGCGGCGGCGTCGAGGACGGCGTCGGCCTCGCGCACGGCGCGCCGCGGGTCGTCCACGAAACCGCTGAGCGCGCGGTCCATCCGGCGCCCGAGCCGCTCCACGTCGACGGCCGGGGTCCGGCCCGGCGCGGAGTCGTCGCGGGCCGGGGCGCTGTCGTGCGTCGCCGGAGGGGCAGGGGGTGGGGGTGCGGCCTGCCGGGGGCCGGCCGGTGCTTCCGGCGGGGACGGCGGGCGGGGCGGCGATTCGGGGGCCGGTTCGGCGGTGGCCGGGCCGCGCACGGCCTCGGGGGTGCGCGGCGGCTCGGTGGCCGGCGCGCCGCCCCTGCCGGGCGACGGGCTCTCCTGCGACGGCGTGTCGCCCTTCGGGCCGCTCGTGCCCGGCCGGCTGCCGCCTCCTGAGGTCCCGGCGGCCAGGTGCGACTCGCTCGCTCGGTGCAGATTCACCGTGGTCAACTCCTCGCGTCCAAAGGTGCGTCGGGCTCCGCGTCGGCTCCGCGGGGGTCAGTGCGCGCTACCGGTCCCGTCCCCGCGCGCGGCGCTGCCGGTGAGGGCGGCGAGACGGTGGCCGAGGGGCGATCGGCGGAGCTTTCCGCCGGCCGTGGCCCCGGGCTTCGCCTCGTCGTCGGTCCCGGCGGCTGCGGTCGCCACGGCGGGCGTGTCCGCCGTGGTTTTCTCGGTGACAGCCGGATCGGGCCGGGAGGCGGCCGCGGGAATCTCCTGGGGAGCCGGCCGTGCGGTGGGCGCGGGCGCGCCGCCCAGCAGCGCCTCGAACATCTCGCGCGCGGCCACGAGCGCCTGGCGCAACTCCTCGGTGGCCCTGGGCCCGCTCGCCCCGGTCTCGCCCGTCAGCGCGTGCGCCTGCCGGTAGCCGTGGAGCTGGTGCGGGTGGTGCACGGACAGCGCGTCGTTGTGCTCCGGCGACTCCTGCCCGGGGAATCCGCGCCGCTCGGCCAGCCGGCCGATGAGCCGGTCGGCCTCGGCCACGGCCTCGGTGGGACTGTCGACGAACTGCGCCTTCAGCGCGGCCCAGCGGGCCTCGAACCGTTCGGCGTCCTCGGCCGCCAGCGGTCTGATCTCCAACCTGCCGTAGCGCTTGACCCGTTGGGACAGCTCGTGGCGGGTCGCCTTCTCGTCACCGTCGTGGTGCGCGAGCGCCCGCTCGTACTCCGGCCCGAACCGGTGCTTGAGCCGGACCCCGCCGAGGCCCGTGCCGCCACGCACCACCGTCAGGGCCACGACGGCGGCGGCCACGACGAGTACGGCGACGACGACGCTCAGGATCGCTGCTGTGGACATGACGTTGCCTCCCCAACTTCGGCTCCTTACCGTCGCTTTGCCGCCGAACGGAGCCGCAAACGCGGACAGGCGGCAGCGGACGACGGGCAGCGGGCGGTGGGGTTGGCGTCAGCCCTCCCACCAGGGTTCGGACCGCCGTCCTCTGACAACTCCTCGTGGGAACTGCCCGATTGCCCGTCGAGCGCTCGGCGCCCCGGCGGGTCAGGGGTCCTGGGGACGACGGCCGCCGGTCAACAGGTGGCCGCTGACGCCCAGGAGGGAGGGGTCGGACTCCGCCAGGCGCATCGCGTGCAGGACGACCTGGCGTCGGTCCGGGTCGTCCAGCCAGGTGTGGATGCCGTCCATGAGCCAGGCCGTGCCCTCGATGCCGTACTGGCCGAACGGCGCCAGGCCCGCGTCCTGGAACTCCGCCGGCACTTCGGGCGGCTGGTGGAAGTAGGCCGTGGTGAACTCGCGCTTGGCGCTGTGGATGTGCTGGAACCCGTCGGTGAGGATCGCGTCGGCGGCCTGCTGCCGATCGGGGTCGAAGTAGAGGGCGCGGCGCAGCATGTCGTTCATCGCGGCGTACCGGTTGATGGTCGCGGCGATCACCGGGCCGCCCGGGCGGACGACGCGGCGGGCCTCGGCGAGCGCGCGAACCCGGTCGGCGCGTTCGGTGAGGTGGTAGAGGGGACCGAGCAGCAGCACGGCGTCGGCGGACGCGTCGGGCGCGT
>WRCZ01000338.1 GCA_009783685.1 Actinomycetes bacterium | reverse complement strand
GTGTGGCGTTGCCGTTGTCGCCGGAGCCTGCGGGTGAACGTGCGTGTATGCCGGTTACCGGCGTGCGAGGGTGACGATCTCCGTGCTGTCGCGGGTCAGCGGCCCGCGGTGCCAGTCGCCGTACCGCGCCTCGCGCCAGATGGCGGGTCCCGATCGGAGCATTGCTGCGGGGGAGTTGAGCGCCATCTCGCGGCGCGAGCAGGCGGCGCTTCTGATTCCGGCGGGTCAGGCGGCGCCGGGTTTCGCTGTCGGGTGGACGTGTGTGGCGTTGCCGTTGTCGCCGGAGCCCGTGGGTGAACGTGCGTGTATGCCGGTTACCGGCGTGCGAGGGTGACGATCTCCGTGCTGCTGCGGGTCAGCGGCCCGCGGTGCCAGTCGCCGTACCGCGCCTCGATGGTGAGGCCGGCTCCGGCGAGGAAGGTGTCGAGTTCCGCGACGCCCAGGAAGCGCAGGCGGGCGTGGTCCTCGCGCAGTACCGTGCCGTCGCGGTCCGCCACGGTCCCGTGGAACGCGACGACGCCGTCCGCGACGGAGTCGACGTCCTGCCACAACCGCAGCGCGCGGCCCGCCCCGTCGACGAGGTCGGTCGCGTCGCCGGGACCGGTCCGCGACCAGCCCTCCCAGGCGCGCGCCTGCGGGTGCCGGGTCTCGAAGACGAACCTGCCGCCGTCGCGCAGCACGCCGCGCACCGCCGCCAGCGACGCCCGCACCTCCGCGTCGCCGACCAGGAACTGGAAGGCGTGCCCGGTCATCGTGGCCAGGTCGAAGCCGCTCCCGCACGCCGCGGCGCCGGCGGCCGTGCCCTCGACCCATTCGACGTCCCGCCGGCGGCGCGCCCGGTCCAGCGCCGCGGTGTCCGGGTCCAGGCCCACCAGCCGCCCGCGGTGGCCGTCCGCGCGGGCCCGGTGCAGCATCGCGCCGGTCCCGCAGCCCACGTCGAGCACGCTGCCGGCGCCCATCACCAGCTCGTGGTAGAAGCGGTCGCCCGGATCCGCGTCGGGGTTCCACGGGTTGAGGACGTCGTACAGCGCGGCGTCGTCGGCGTCGGAGTAGCCGGAGGGGCCCGGTGCGGTGTCGGAGGGCATCGCGCCAGTCTGGGAGGGACCCGCGCCGCCCTCAACCCGATTTCCGCCCGCGCGGTCAGGGCCTGCTGAAGGTCAGGTGGGTGACGCCGCTGGGCGTCGTCACGGACTCCACGCTCGGGAACCGGTCCTCCAGCCCCTCCAGACTGTCCCACAACCGCTCGCCGCGGCCCAGGACGATGGGGACCAGGACGACGTGCAGATGGTCGATCAGGTCGGCGGCCAGGAACTGGCGGACGGTGCCCGGCCCGCCGCCGATCCGCACGTCCAACCCGCCCGCGGCCTCCCGCGCCTGGCGCAGCGCCTCCTGCGGGGTGGCGTCCAGGAAGTGGAAGGTGGTGCCGCCCGCCATCTCGACCGAGGGGCGGTGGTGGTGGGTGAGCACGAACACCGGTGTGCGGAACACCGGTTCGGGACCCCACCAGCCCTTCCACTCCTCGTCCTGCCAGGGTCCGCGCTGCGGGCCGAACTTGTTGCGGCCCATGATCTCGGCGCCGATGCCCGGCTCCCAGGTGCCGGCCATCGCGTCGTCGACGCCGGTGCTGCCGCCCGGCCTGCCCTGCATCCGGTGGAACGTGCTGGTCTCGAAGAACCAGCTGTGCAGCCGCTCGCCGGCGTGCCCGAACGGGGCCTCCATGCTCTGGCCCTCGCCGGTGCCGAAGCCGTCCAGCGAGACGGAGAAGTTGTGGACTCGTACTCGGGACACCGCGTGCCTCCCTGACTGCCGTGACGCAGGCCGCGGTCAGGCCTGGCCGGTCTCGAAGCGGCTGATGCGGTCGCCGGTCACGGTGAAGGTCCACCGCGTGCGCATGCTGCCCCAGGTGGAGTTGGAGTAGGTGACCTCAAGCGTGTGCCCGTCGGGGCTGACCCGGTCGACCTCCATGCGGCCGGCCGAGGAGAAGATCTCCTTGTCGGTCCACGCGGCCAGGTCGCGCTCGGTCCCGTCGTCGGACATCGTCGCGTCGTCGGTCAGCACGGCGCGGAAGGCGTCCCGGTCACCGGCGTTCACGGCGGCGACGAAGGCGGCCACGGCGGGGTCGTTCAGCTGGGCGGTCATGCGTGCGTGCCTCCACGTCGGTGGTGCGTGCGGACGTACGGTCCGGCCGTGCGGCCAGTATCCGGCCGGCGCGCCGTCACCCGCCAGCCGACCGGCCGTGTCAGCCGGCGACGGAGCCGTGCTCCCGGGGCCACGGGCGGCCCTCCTTGGCCTCGATGGCCTCGTTGAAACGCGCGAGGAACCCGCTGAACGCGGCGATGTCCCGCTGCGGCCAGTCCGCCAGCAGGTCGTCGAGGCCGGTGACGACCCAGGCCCGGTAGGCGCGCATCCGGCGTTCCCCCTCAGGGGTGATGCGCAGCTTGCGGGCCATCCCGCCGGCCGGGTCGGAGATCCGCTCGGCCACCCCGGTGCGCAGCATCGCCGCGGTCTGCCGGTTCACCGTCGAGGTGTCGAGGCCGAAGGCGTCCGCGAGCTGGCCGATCGACATCGGCCCCTCGATCTCGATCCGGCTGAGCAGGATGTACGCGGACCGTTCGAGATGGGCGTCAGGTCCCGGCACCGCGCCGTACGGACTTCTGAGCGCGCTGTGCCGTCCCACCAGCATCAGTTCCTGCTCCAGCTCGGCGACCGCCGGCCGGGCCATCTGCTGTCCTCGCGTCTCGCTCATCAGCCACCACCGTACCGCCCGAGTTCCAGCTGTGTATCATGCACATCATATGCATGACCCATATTGCGACGCACTCGCCATGGGCCCACCCCCCGAAACCGCCCCCTGGAGCACCTCGTGACCACTGCGGCAGCCGCCCCTTCGCGCAGCGGAGCCGTGGTCGGCGTGCTGGCCGGCGCAGGCATCACCGTTTCGCTGATGCAGACGCTCGTCATCCCGCTGATCCCGGACCTTCCCGACCTGCTGCACACCAGCGCGGCCAACGCCTCCTGGGTGATCACGGCGACGCTGCTCGCAGCCGCGGTGGCCACCCCGGTCGCCGGCCGCCTCGGCGACCTCTACGGCAAACGGCACGTACTGGTGGCCAGCACCCTGCTGCTGGTCGTCGGCTCCCTGGTGTGCGCCCTGACCAGCTCGCTCGCGCCCATGGTCATCGGCCGCACCCTGCAGGGCGTGGGCGCCGGCGTGATCCCGCTCGGCATCAGCATCATGCGCGACGTGCTGCCCCCGCAGAAGCTCGGCTCGGCCGTGGCGCTGATGAGCTCCTCGCTCGGCGTCGGCGGCGCGTTCGGCCTCCCGCTGGCCGCGGTCATCGCCCAGCACGCCGACTGGCACGTGCTGTTCTGGTGCTCGGCCGGCGTCGGGCTGCTCGTCACCGTGCTGCTGCTCCTGGTCGTGCCCGCACCCAAGCCCACGGCAACCGGGCGGTTCGACGTCGTCGGTGCACTGGGACTCGGAGTGGGCCTGGTCTGCCTGCTGCTGGCGATCTCCAAGGGCGGCGACTGGGGCTGGGGCGGCCCGCGGACCCTCGGCCTGTTCGGCGCGTCCGTCGTGGTGCTGGCCGTCTGGGGCTGGTGGGAGCTGCGCATCGCCTCGCCCCTGGTCGACCTGCGCACCACCGCGCGGCGCCAGGTGCTGATGACCAACCTGGCCTCGGTCGTCATCGGATTCTCGATGTACGCCATGTCGCTGATCGCGCCTCAGCTGCTGGAACTGCCCAAGGCCACCGGCTACGGCCTCGGCCAGTCGATGACCGCGACCGGCCTGCTGCTGGTCCCCTCGGGACTGGCGATGATGGCCGTCTCGCCGCTCGGCGCCCGGCTGTCCGCCGCCCGCGGGCCCCGCACGTCGCTGTTCGCGGGCGCCCTCGTGATCAGCATCGGCTACGCGCTGGCGCTGGCGCTCATGGGCAGCGCCTGGGGCGTCCTGGTCTTCGCCGCCGTCATCAGCGCCGGCATCGGCCTCGCCTACGCGGCCATGCCCGCGCTCATCATGGGCGCGGTGCCGGTCGCCGACACCGCCGCGGCCAACGGCCTCAACACCCTGATGCGCTCCATCGGGACGTCGACCTCCAGCGCGGTGACCGGCGTGGTGCTGGCGCACATGACGACGCAGCTGGGCCCGGTCGCCATCCCCACCGAGAACGCGTTCCGCACCGGCTTCGTCATCGCGGGCGGCGGCGCGCTGCTGGCCGCCCTGGTCACGCTGGCGATCCCGGCGGCCCGCCGGGTGCGCAGCGCGGCGGACGCGCCCGCGGAGCCGACCGGCAACGAGACGCAGACCACCGCCAGCCGCTGACCGGAGCCGGCCCGCCGTCTCCGGTCCGGCCGCGCTCCCGCTCCCTCGTCCGGCCCGACGCCCCACGCCCGCCCGCCTGCTCCGCCCGCGTCCGTCGCCCGTCCCGGGTGCCGTGCGCCGGCCGTGCGCGCGGCGGGCGTGCGGCGTTGGGCCGGACGGAGGAGGCGGACGGCGGTGGTTTGCCCCGGTTTCCGTGCGGCCGGATACTGGGCGCATGACGGGCGGCCGGGCGTGGCAGTTCTGGGTCGATCGCGGCGGCACCTTCACGGACATCGTCGCGCGCCGGCCCGACGGGCGCCTGGTGACGCACAAGCTGCTGTCCGAGAACCCCGCCCGCTACCCCGACGCGGCCGTGGCCGGCATCCGGCACCTGCTCGGCCTGTCCGACGGCGAGGCGTTCCCCGCCCGGGAGGTCGACGCCGTCCGGATGGGCACGACGGTGGCCACCAACGCCCTGCTGGAACGCAAGGGCGAGCGGGTGGCCCTGGTGGTCACCCGTGGCTTCGGCGACGCCCTGCGCATCGGCTACCAGAACCGGCCGCGCATCTTCGACCGCGAGATCGTGCTGCCCGAGCAGCTCTACGAGCGGGTGATCGAGGTCGACGAGCGGACCGCGGCCGACGGCACCGTGCTGCGCGCCCCGGACCTGGAGCGGCTGGAGCGCGACCTGCGCGACGCGTACGGCGACGGGGTGCGGGCGCTCGCCGTGGTCTGCCTGCACAGCCATCTGCACCCGGACCACGAGCGGCGGATCGGACGGCTGGCCGAGCGGATCGGATTCCCGCAGGTGTCGCTGTCCAGCGAGGTCAGCCCGCTGATGAAGGTGGTGCCCCGCGGTGACACCGCCGTCGTCGACGCCTACCTCTCGCCGGTGCTGCACCGCTACGTGCGCCGGGTCGCCGAGCAGGTGCACGGGGTCCGGCTGATGTTCATGCAGTCCAACGGCGGCCTCGCGGAGGCCGGGCACTTCCGCGGCAAGGACGCCGTGCTGTCCGGCCCGGCCGGCGGCATCGTCGGCATGGCGCGGATGTCGCAACGGGCGGGCTTCCAGCAGGTGATCGGCTTCGACATGGGCGGCACGTCCACGGACGTCTCGCACTACGCGGGCGCCTACGAGCGGGTCTTCGACACCCAGGTGGCCGGGGTGCGGCTGCGGGCGCCGATGCTCGCCATCCACACCGTCGCGGCCGGCGGCGGCTCGGTGCTGCACTTCGACGGCAGCCGCTACCGGGTCGGGCCGGACTCCGCGGGAGCCGACCCCGGTCCCTGCTGCTACGGCGCGGGCGGCCCGCTGACCGTCACCGACGCCAACGTGATGCTCGGCCGGATCCAACCGGCTTATTTCCCGGCCGTGTTCGGTCCCGACGGGGACCAGCCCCTGGACGCCGACCTGGTGCGCACCCGGTTCGCCGACCTCGTGGACCGGATCCGCGCGCAGACCGGCGACGAACGCACGCCGGAGGAGGCCGCCGAGGGGTTCCTGCGGGTCGCGGTGGCCAACATCGCGAACGCCGTCAAGCGCATCTCCGTGCAGAAGGGCCACGACATCACGCAGTACGCGCTGACGACCTTCGGCGGCGCCGGCGGCCAGCACGCCTGCGCGGTCGCCGACTCGCTGGGGGTGCGCACCGTGCTGGTGCCGCCGATGGCCGGCGTGCTCTCCGCGCTCGGCATGGGCCTGGCCGACACCACCGCCATGCGCGAGCAGTCCGTGGAGGAACCACTGGAGCCGGAGGCCATGGAGCGGATCCGGGCGACCGCCGACCGGGTGGAGGCCGCCGCCCGCGACGAACTCCTCGACGAAGGGGTGCCGTCCTCCGCCGTCCGCACCGCCGTCACCGCCCACCTGCGCTACGAGGGCACCGACACCGCGGTCGGCGTCGACCTCGCCGACGTCCCCGCCATGCGGGCCGCGTTCGAGTCCGCCCACCAGGCCCGGTACTCGTTCCTGATGGGGCGTCCGATCGTCGTCGAGGCGCTGTCGGCCGAGGCCGTCGGCATCACCGACCAGCCGGACCTCGGCGCCGGTGCCGACGACGGGGCAGGCGCGGGCGAAGGCGACGACGGGGAGGGCGCGGGCGAAGGCGACGACGGTCAGGGCGCGGACGAGGGAACCGTGCCGATGTTCGCCGCCGGGACCTGGCGGGACGTGCCGTTGCGCCTGCGCGAGGCGATGCCGTCCGGTGCGTCCGTGACCGGACCGGCCCTCATCACCGAGGCGAACGCGACCACCGTCGTCGACGCCGGCTGGCAGGCCACGGCGACCCCCGAGGGGCACCTGCTGATGCGCCGCGTCCTGGCGCCCGCCGGCAGCGCGGTCGGCACCGAGGCCGACCCCGTCATGCTGGAGATCTTCAACAACCTCTTCATGTCGATCGCCGAACAGATGGGCGCGCGGCTGGAGTCGACCGCCCAGTCCGTCAACATCAAGGAGCGGATGGACTTCTCCTGCGCCCTCTTCGACCCCGACGGCAACCTCATCGCCAACGCCCCCCACATCCCGGTCCATCTCGGGTCCATGGGGACCAGCGTCAAGGAGGTGGTGCGGCGGCGCGCGGGCGCGATGGCACCGGGCGACACCTACGCCGTCAACGACCCGTACCACGGCGGCACCCATCTGCCGGACATCACCGTGATCACCCCGGTGTTCGGCACCGGGAGCGGCGGGGGCGGCGTCGGCGAGGTCACCGATCAGGCCACCGAGGGCGCCGGAAGCGAGATCCTCTTCTACGTCGCCTCCCGCGGCCACCACGCCGAGATCGGCGGGCTGAGCCCCGGCTCGATGCCGGCCGGCAGCCGCCGGATCGAGGAGGAGGGCGTCCTCTTCGACAACTGGCCGCTGGTGGAGAACGGCCGGTTC
>WRCZ01000337.1 GCA_009783685.1 Actinomycetes bacterium | reverse complement strand
GTCAGGCCCGCCTCGCCGATGACGTAGGCGGTGCCGCCGGGACGCTGGTCGTCCAGGAACTTCGCGGTGGCCAGCGCCGAGGTCCAGATGTTCTCCACCGGCACCTCCAGGCCCATCCGGGTCAGCCGGGCATGCAGGTCCCGCGGGGTGTAGATGGAGTTGTTGGTCAGCACGAGGAACGGCTTGCCGGACTCGCGCAGCCCCTTGAGGAAGGCGTCCGCGCCGGGGATGGGGGTGCCTTCGTGGATCAGCACCCCGTCCATGTCGGTGAGCCACGACGCTATGGGCTTGCGTGTCGACACGGATCGGTCTCCTGTTCGTCCGGGGCCTGCGGTCCCCAAGCGTAGCCGGGGCGGGCGCGCACCGCCCCGGCCGTCTTGCCTGCTGGTCGGCTCAGCTGCCCGTCGCGGACTTCCAGGCGTCCACGTAAGAGGTGAGGTTGGTGTCGACGTCCTTCCAGTCGGGGGTGAAGACGTCCACGCCGGACATGATCTGCTTCAGCTTGACCGCGTTGGGGTCGGTGGCCGCCACGTCGCCGCGGGCCGCGAAGCCGCCGCCGACCGAGGACACCTCCTGCTGGACGTCCTTGCTGAGGAGGAAGTCGAGCAGCTTGCGGCCGGCGTCCTCGTGCGGGCCGTTCTTGACCAGGCCGGCCGCGTACGGCAGCGCGAAGGTGGAGGGCTTGGAGGTCGCGCTCGCCGCGGGGAAGAAGATGCCCTGGTTCGGCATCGACGACTGGTCGGCGTAGTTCATCTGCACGTCGCCGTTGGCGACCAGCAGTTCGCCCTTGTCGACCTTGGGGGCGAGCTGGCCGGTGGACGCGGACGGGCCGACGTTGTTGGCCTGGAGCTTCTTGAAGTAGTCCATGGCCGGGCCCTGCCCGCCGAGGTCGTGCATCGCCTTGATGACCACGGCCGTGCCGTCGCCGGCGACCCCGGGGGTGGAGTACTGGAGCTTGTTCTTGAACTTCGCGTCCAGCAGGTCGTCCCAGGTCTTCGGGGGCTGCGGAAGCTCCTTGGTGTTGTAGATGAAGCACAGGTAGTTGTTGACGATGGACGTCCAGTGCCCGGCGGCGTCCTTGTCCGCGGCGGCGACCTGGTCGGAGCCGGCCGGCTTGTAGGCGTCGAGCAGGTTCTTGGCGTCGGCCTGCTGGATGAACGGCGGCAGCGTGACGACCACGTCCGCCTGGGTGTTGGACTTCTCGCGGACCAGCCGCTGGACGACCTCGCCGGAGCCGCCCTCCACGTAGTTGACCTTGATCCCGGTCTTGGCCGTGAAGTCCTTGAACACCTTGTCGTAGAAGCCGTCGCCGGCGTCCGAGTGCAGTCCGTCGGCGCTGTACACGGTCACCTCGGTCGACGGCTTGCCGCTGTCCGCGGAGGACGAGCCCCCGCAGGCGGCCAGGGACAGGCCCAGTGCCAGGGTGCCCGCGGCGGCGGTGAGCGGGGTAACGATGCGGTGGTGCATGGCAGTTCGAACTCCTTGCTGTCCGGTCGGGCCCAGGGCCCGGTGAGAGGCGGGCCGGCGGCCCGGTGAGGAGGCGGGCCCAGGGCCCGGTGAGGAGGCGGGCGCAGGGCCCGGTGGCGGCTGGGGCGTCGGGCCCTCAGCGGTAGGAGGCCCGGGTGCGGATGCGGGACATGCCCAGCAGCACCACGAGCGTGGTCAGCATCAGGACGACGGCCAGGGCCGCGCCCTCGAAGAGCGAGCCGCGACTGGTGGCGCCGTACACGCGCACCGGCAGCGGCACCCAGCCCGGCGGGTAGAGCATCATCGTGGCGCTCAACTCGCCCATGGACAGGGCGAAGCACAGCCCGGCGGCGGCCGTCAGCGACGGCAGCAGCAGCGGGATGCGGATCCGCCAGAGCACGGTGGCCGGGCGGGCGCCCAGGCTCGCCGCGCTCTGCTCGTACGCCGGGTCCAGCCGGGTCAGCGCGGCGCTCACCGACTGGTAGGCGAACGCGGTGACCAGCACGGTGTGCGCGAGGATCACGATCCGCGCGGTCCCGTTCAGCAGGAACGGCGGCTTGGAGAACGCCACCAGCAGCGACAGCCCGACGACCACCGAGGGCACCGCGACCGGCAGCATGAACAGCGCGTCGACCACCCGCCGCCAGCCGCCCCGCAACCGCTCGGCGGCCAGCGCCGCCCAGCCGCCGGCGACCAGCGCGAGCACGCTCGCGGCCAGCGCGGTCAGCAGGCTCGTGGTGAGCGCGTGCAGCGAGTCGCCGTGGGTGACGTCCCGGTAGTGGGCGAGCGTGGCGTGCGAGGGGAACGCCCCGCTCCAGTTCGTCGCGAACGACGCCATCACCACGACCAGGAACGGCAGCGCGAACAGCGGCAGGAACAGCGCGAAGAAGAAGACCCAGGCCGCCCAGCGGCCGGTCCTGCTATGCACCAGCACGCCGGCCACCTCCCAGGGCCCGGGCGGCCGCCGCCCGGTAGAGCGCGTACAGGGCCACCGACAGGACCACCGCGACCATGGCCACCGCGCAGGCGCCCGGGTAGTCGCCGTCGAGGATCGCCTTGCTGTAGACGAGCATCGGCAGGGTCGTCACACCCTTGGCGCCGGTGAACAGCACGATGCCGAACTCGTTGAGGCACAGCACCAGGACGAGGCTGCCGCCGGCCGCGAGCGAGGGCAGCGCCTCGGGCAGGATCACCTGCCGCACGATCCGCGGCGCCCGCGCCCCCAGCGACGAGGCGACCTCCACCTGCGCGGTGTCGACCTGCGAGAAGGCGGCGAGCAGCGGCCGCATCACGAACGGCGTGAAGTAGGTGACCTCGGCCAGCAGCACGCCCCAGGGCGTCCTCAGGAAGTCGACGGGACCGCTCGCGGCGCCGGTGACGTCCGTCCACAGGCCGTTGGCCATGCCGACCGTCCCGTACAGGAAGAGCAGGGCGAGGGTGATCAGGAAGGACGGGAAGGCGAGGAAGACGTCGATGAACCGGCTGAGCAACCGCCCGCCGGGGAACGGCACGAAGGCGATGACCAGCGCGAGGAGGAAGCCCAGCACCAGGCAGCCGGCGGTCGACGCGGTCGCGATCCACACGGTGTTCCACAGCGCCTTGCGGAAGGACTCCTCGTGGAACACCTCGGTGTAGGCCGAGAAGGAGTGGCCTCCGCTGTCGGGCGACAGCGACTGCTTGGCGACGAGCACCAGCGGATAGAGGAACGCCAGTCCCAGGGCGGCCACCGGCGGCAGCGCCCAGGCCCAGCCGGGCACCCCCGGCCGCCGGCGCCGCACGGCGTCCGCCTGGTGCGGCCCGGTCCGCGCGGGCGGTCCCGCCGGGGACTGCGCGGGCGAGCCGGCCGTGACGCTAGCCAACGGGAGCACCCCCTGCCAGGCCCGCGGGGAGCAGCACGGCGTCCTCGGCGTCGAAGGTGAGCGCGACGGCGTCGCCCACCCGCGGCGGCTGCCGCAGATCGCCCACGTCGGCGCGCAGTTCGTGACCGTGCGCGTCGACGAGCAGCCGGTGCGTGTGGCCGCGCCACTGCACGTCGGTGACGGTGCCGTGGAGGCGGTTGCCCGCGGTGGCCGTGGCGCTCGCGGGGTTCGCGGGGGCCGGGGTGGCCGGGGTGGCCGGGGTGGCCGCAGCGTTCGCGGAGGCCGCGGAGGCCGCGGGGGCCGTGGCGTCCGGGGCGTCCGGGGCGTCCGGGGCGTCCGGAGTAGACGCGCCTTCCGCAGGAACGACGGCTTCCCCAGCGGCGACGGCTTCCGGTTCGCCGGCGGGGCCCTCGGCACCCGTGCCGTCCGCGGCGTCGCGGCGCGCCGCGAGCCGCAGGGCGTGCGGGCGGATGCACAACGTGGCCTCGGCGCCCGCGGCAGGACCTTCGGCCGGGTCCGCGGCGGCGATCCGCAGCGTGGCGGTGTCCAGGGTGACCGCGCCGGGCTGCTCCCCCGCCCGCACCCGCAGCAGGTTCGCGTTGCCGACGAAGGTCGCGGTGAACGCGGTGCGCGGGGTGCGGTACAGCTCGTGGGGCGTGCCGCAGTCCTGCAGGCGGGCCTGGTCGAGGACGGCGATGCGGTCGGCGAGGGTGAGCGCCTCGATCTGGTCGTGGGTGACGTACAGGATCGACACGTCCGGCAACTCCCGGTGCAGCCGGGAGAGTTCGGCGAGCATGCCGGAGCGCAGCCGCGCGTCGAGCGCGGACAGCGGCTCGTCCAGCAGCAGCACCCCGGGCCGGATGGCGAGCGCGCGGGCGATGGCCACGCGCTGCTGCTGCCCGCCGGACAGCTCCCTGGGGTAGCGGCGCGCGTACCCGGCCATGCCGGTCATCTCCAGGGCCTCGGCGACCCGGGCGCCGATCTGCGCGCGCGGCGTGCGGTGCGCCTTGAGCCCGAACGCGACGTTCTGGTCCACCCGCAGGTGCGGGAAGAGCGCGTACTGCTGCACCACCATGCCGATGCCGCGCTTGTACGGCGGCAGGTCGGTGACGTCCCGGCCGCCGATCATGACGCGGCCGGAGGCGGGGCGGACGAACCCGGCGACGGCCCGCAGCGCGGTCGTCTTGCCCGAGCCCGAGGGGCCGAGCAGCGCCATCACCTCGCCGGGTGCGACGGTCAGGTCGAGACCGTCGAGGACGGTGGTGCCGCCGTAGGCGACGGTCACCCGGTCGAACCGGATGCCGGCCGCCCCGGGCGAACCCGCCGGGGTCGCGCCGCCCGGGGTCGTCCCCGCGGCGGGGGCGCCCGCCGGCCGTGCGCCGGGTGCCGTGGCCCTCGCCTGGGGCGTGCCGGGTGCCGTGGCGCCCTTGCGGTGCGCCGCCGCCTGATGCGTGTCCGTGCTGCCGGCCGGCCGCGCCATGTCACAACCCCCTGAGCAGCGCGGGGAGTTCGGCCACCGAGGCCAGGACGTGGGTGGCGCCCGCAGCCCGCAGTTGCGGTGCTCCGTGCGCGCCGGTGGTGACGCCGGCGACCACCGCGGCCCCGGCCCGCAGGCCGCTGAGCACGTCGGAGACGGTGTCGCCGGCGACGGCCACCTCCTGCACCGAGCCGGTGCCGGTGCGCAGCAGCGCGGTGAGCACCAGGTCGGGGTGCGGGCGGCCGCGGCCCGCGTCGGCCGGGCAGAGCGTCAGGTCGGCGAGGTCCTGCCAGCCCAGCGCGGCCAGGATCGCGTCCTGGGTGGTGCGCGCGAAGCCGGTGGTCAGCACCACCGCGCGGCCCTGGGCGCGCAGTTCGCGGATGGCGTCCTCGGCGCCGGGCAGCGGCCGGCAGGCGCCGGAGTCGACGAGCTCGGCGTAGGCCCGCTCGAAGGCGGTGTTGGCCTGCTGGGCGCGCTCCTCGTCGCCGAACAGCGTCCGGAAGACGGTGATCTTGGACTCGCCCATGGTGGCGCGAACGTGGTCGAGGTGGGCGGCGTGCTCGGCGCTGCCGGGGGTGACGCCGAGCTCCTCGGCCGCGCGGGAGAAGGCCGCCTCGACCAGGCCGCCGTCGGCGACGGTGGTCCCGGCCATGTCGAGCACGACGAGGCGGATCGGGGGCCGGGCGGCCGGCGAGGCGGCGGGGGCGGGGGTGTTCATGGTGGTGGCCGTGGGGGTCTCGGGGGTGGGGGCTGCCATGGGGTTCACCAGCCGATCTCGTTCGCGGTGGACTCGCCGATCGCCGGGGAGCAGGTCATGCCCCGGCCGCCGGGCCCGGTGACCAGCCACACGCCGTCGCGCACCTGCTCGCGGTGGACGACCCGGGTGGTGTCCGCGCACTGCGCGTACACACCGGCCCAGCGGCGGCGGATCCTCGGCAGGGGGCGGCCGAGGATCTCCCCGGCGCGGATGAGCAGGTGGTCGTAGGGGTCCTCGGTGACGTCGAAGGCGAACGCCTCGTCGTACTCGTGGGTGTCGCCGATGGTCAGGCCGCCGTCGAGGCGCTGGACCATCAGCAGCTGCATGCGGTGCGCGGCGGGCACCGGCGGCTGCGGGTGGCCGTCGCGCAGCGCGTCGAGGGCGCCGCCGGCGTAGGCGGGGTAGTAGCGGAAGCTGTCGCCGTCGGCGACGGACGTGGTCAGCTCCTCGCCCAGCGGGTCGGTCTGCGCCATCTGGAGCCGCACGCGCCGCACCGGCAGCTCCGGCGCCAGCTCCCTGACCAGGCCGGACAGCCAGGCGCCGGTGGTCAGGACGATGCTGTCCGAGGCGTAGGAGACGCCGTGGTCGTCGCGGACCACGCCGGGCGCCACGTCGCGGACCTCGCGGCCGGGCACGAAGGTGTAGCGGCCGGTCGCCGCGAGGTGCGCGCGCACCGCGGGCAGGGTCAGCCGGGGCTCCACGGCGGCGTCGTGCGCGCACAGCAGGGCGCCGGTGATGTCGCCGCGCACGGCCGGGTTGCGCCGCCGGACCTCGGCCGGGGTCAGCCAGGCGTAGCCGCGCTCCGCCGCGTCGGGGCGGTTCAGCACCTCCTCCGCGACGGCCTGCTCGGCGGCGCTGCGCACCACGGTCAGCGACCCGTTGGCGCGGAAGCCCGCGTCCGGCACGCGCTTGCCGATCTCCTCCCACAACTCGCGGGCGCGCAGCGCGGTGGCCAGTTCGGGACCGGCCGCCCGTCCGCCGACCCAGACCAGGCCGAAATTGCGGACGGACGCGCCGCGGGCCTCGCGCTCGCGCTCCAGGTGGACGACCTCATGGCCGCGTTCTATGGCGTGCCAGGCGTGCATGGTGCCCAGCACCCCGGCTCCGACGACAGTGACTCTCACGCCGACGACGTTCGTCGCCGCGCATGGACGCGCGGTATCCGTCCCCCATCCCCCAGGTGAACACGCCCACAAACTTGGCCCAGACCCGTTACCATCCCGTGATCTCAACACCCCCTGGACAACTCGCCCCAAAGGGGCGCGGGGAACTGCGCGACCAGCCCACCGACGACCCGCGGACCGCCACCACCCCGAAGGGACAGCCCCGTTCGCCCCGACCCGCCGGCCGGCAACCGGCTACACGCACCGGGGGCGGCACCTCTTGGAAGGCCGACCCAACCCACCACCGCAACCACACCGCGCCCCAAAGGGGCGCGGGGAACTGCGCGACCAGCCCACCCACAAGCCGCAGACCGCCACCACCCCGAAGGGACGGCCCCGTTCACCCCGGCCCACCGGCCGGTGACCGGCCACACGCACCGGGCGGCACCCCCGCCCGTCGAGCGGAACCAGGCCACGTGGGAGGGGGAAGCGCGCCGTCAGGCGCGAGGGCGCTGGTCCAAGTGCACGGTGAAGCT
>WRCZ01000336.1 GCA_009783685.1 Actinomycetes bacterium | reverse complement strand
GGTCTCGCCGCAGTTGTATGTGGCGAACGGTATTTCCGGGGCGATCCAGCACCGGGCGGGGATGCAGACCTCGAAGACGATCGTCGCGGTGAACAAGGACCCCGAGGCGCCGATCTTCGATCTGGTCGACTACGGCGTGGTCGGTGACCTGTTCCAGGTCCTGCCCCAGCTCACCGACGAGATCACCACCCGCAAGAACTGAGATCCGGCAGCAACCGGAGCGCGAGGGAGCCGGGGCCGCGGCAGCTACTGCTGCGGCCCCGGCTCCCTCGCGGCTTTGCGCAGTCCGCGCACCACCTCGGCGCCGCCGCCGAGACCGGACTCGACCAGGGCGCGGCGCAGTGCGTCGGCGGCCGTGCGGGCGGCCGCCATCAGCTCCTCGTGCCGGGCGTCCTCCGCCTCGGTCCAGGGCGGGAGGTCGGGGCCGGCCCACGGCCGGGCGGGATCGGGTTCCGCTCCCTCGGCCTGTGCGTCCCGGTGCCGGCGGCCGTCCACGTCGCGACGGTGCGCCTCGACCTCCGCCCATGCCTGGTCGGATCGTTTCTGCAGCTCGACGAGCGCATCGGGGAACTCGGCATCCGGCATGGCCGCATGCTAAGGCCGCGGTGTGACAACCCTGCCCCGCGACACTCGCCGCACCCCGGAGCGGCCTTCGGGCGGGCCCGCCGTCACACCGCCTGCTCGACCCAGATGGTCTTGCCCGTGGCGGTGTAGCGGGTCCCCCAGCGGTCGGCGAGCCGCCCGACGAGGTAGAGGCCGCGGCCGCCCTCGTCGGTCAGCCGGGGCAGCCGCATGTGCGGCGCGGTGCTGCTGCCGTCGGACACCTCGCAGATGAGGGCGTCGTCCCGGATCAGCCGCAGCGTGATGGGCCCGGTCGCGTGGCGGACGGCGTTGGTCACCAGCTCGCTGACCACCAGTTCGGTGGTGAACCCGGCCTCCTCCAGGCCCCAGCCCGCCAGTTGCGCGGCGGTCGCCGACCGCGCGGTGCCGGCCGATCTGGGGTCCGCGGGCAGGTCCCAGGTCGCGACGCTGCCGTCCGGGACCGACTTGACGCGCGCCAGCATCACCGCGACGTCGTCGTCGGAGTCCGCCGGCGCCTGGTCGTAGACCCGGTCGCACAGCTGCTCCAGCGAGGCGCCGGGCGAGGCGAGGACGCCGGCGACCGCGGCGAGGGCGGCGTCGGTGCCGCGGTGCCGCAGGTCGAGCAGGCCGTCGGTGTAGAGGGCGATCACGGTGCCCTCGTCGAGGGTCAGTTCGGTGGCCGCGAACGGGGTCCCGCCGATGCCGAGCGGCGGGTGCTCGGCCAGCTGCGGGAACTCGACGCTGCCGTCGGGGCGCAGCAGCGCGGGCGGGGTGTGGCCGGCGCTGGCGAGCGTGCACACCCGGGAGACCGGGTCGTAGACGAGGTAGAGGCAGGTGGCGCCCAGGCCGTTGGTGCCGTCCTCGTCCAGCTGCTCGGCGAGGTCGTCCATCCGCGCGAGCAGCTCGTCGGGAGCCAGGTCGAGGTCGGCCAGGGTGCGCACGGCGGTGCGCAGGCGTCCCATGGTCGCGGCGGCGTGCACGCCGTGGCCGACGACGTCGCCCATCACCAGGGCGACACGGGCGCCGGACAGCCGGATCACGTCGAACCAGTCGCCGCCGACGCCGGCTTCGGCGTCGGTCGGCCCGTAGCGGTGGCACACGTCGACCGCGCTGCTCCGGGGTATGGCCCGTGGCAGCAGCCCTTCCTGCAGGGCGAGGGCGATGTCCGTGGCCCGGTTGAGCCGGCGTTCCCGGGAGCGGGCCTGGCTGATGAGCACGGCGACCGCCCCGGCCGCGGACACCAGGCCCAGCTTGATCACCGCCACCCCCGGCTCGTCCTCGGTCCGCCACGTCCGCAGCGCGGCGAACACCGCCACGGACAGCGCGCCGACGACGGCGGTGGCGTACGCGCCGTGCACGGCGGCGGCGAGGAAGGGCACGACCGCGACGAGCAGCCCGAAGTGGTCGTCCGGAGGCGCGGCGAGCAGCAGGACGGCCGCCGCCAGCAGTGCCACCGAGGGGAGCAGCCGGGTCAGCCGCGCGCCCGCGCCGGGCCGGCGCAGCAGGGCGCCGGCCCTGAGGATCGGCCGGCGCCCTGCCGGGTCCCGGTACTCCTCCTCCACGGCGTGCGCGCCTCCCTCCCTGTCGCTTCACGATCACATGACGCGTGCATTACGCCGATTTTACCAAATGGCAGGTATTGAGCGTAATGTCCGGATGACCGGTCAGCGGCAGGTCAGGGGGTGCGCGGCGGCCCGGAGAGCGGCGCCGGACAGCGGCGTCAGACGGGGATCAGCCTCCACTGCTGGGCCGTTCCCCCGTCGGGCGTCTGCTGCTCGACGGCGGCCAGGTCGGCGGTGGAGCCGCCGGCGACGCCGAGCACCTTGCCGCTGCGCACGCTGGTGATCGTCACCCAGCCGTCCCCCGCGTCGGCGAGCGTCCACTGCTGGTTGGTGGCGCCGGTGGGGGTCCACTGCACGACGGGGGCGCCGTCGGCGGTGGTCCCGCCGGAGACGTCCCAGACCAGGGCGTCGTGGGTGCAGGCCACGGTGAAGACGCCGCCCGCGCCGGGGACGAGCGCGAAGTGCTGGTCGGCGCCGTCGCCGGGCTTGTTCTGGACGACGCCGGCCCCGGCCGCGGTGGCGCCGCCGGCGACGTCGGCCGCCTTCCCGCTGGCGCGGTTGACGATCTGGAACGTCCTGCTGGGCTTGACGGTGACCTTGCCGGACGGTGCGACGGTGACCTGCTGACGCCACGCCCCGGCGACCACGGTGGTGCTCGCCCCGGCCGGGCCGTGCACGGTCGCGCTGGTGACCTGCCCGTTCGTCCAGGCCACGTCCACGGTGAAGCCGCCGCGCGCGCCGACGCCGGTGACGCGCCCGCCGGCCGCCCACGCGGACGGCAGCGCCGGCAGCAGCTCGATCCGGCCGGGCCGGGACTGCACGAGCATCTCCACCATGGCCGACGGCGTGCCGAAGTTCGCGTCGATCTGGAACGTCGAACTGCTGCCGCTCAGCTGGTACATGTCGAACATGTTGATGCCGGTGCCGTTGCTGTGGTTGACCGACGGCCGCAGCACGGCCTGCACCAGCTGGTACGCCTTGTCGGCGTTCTTCAGCCGCGCCCAGCACAGCGCGCGCCAGGCGCTGCCCCACCCGTAGCTGATCATGCCGCGCGCGGTGAGCAGCGCGGTCGCCCCGGCGACCAGCGGGGCGGGCGAGTCCTCGACGGTGATCCGGTCGCCGGGGAACAGGCCGGCCAGCGGCGACAGGTGCCGGTGGGCGGGGTCGCCGAGGTCGGCGTCCGTCATCCACTCCTCCAGCCGGCCGGTGGTGGCGCTGACCCGGGGCAGGTAGAGCCGGTCCTGGAGTCCGGAGACCACCGACGCGTAGCCGGCGTCGCGGCCCAGGAGGCCCGCCGCCGCGCGGTAGTTCTCGAACAGCTGCCAGACCAGTTCCTGGGCGTAGGTGATGCCGATCGCGTTGGTCGGCCCCTGCTCCGGCGACCAGTCGTGGTCGTCGACCAGCATCTGCCGGGTGGCGCCGGTGTCCGGGTCGGTCACCGACGTGGTGATCAGCCGCGCCTCCCAGAACTCGCAGGCACCCTTCAACAGCGGGTAGATACGGGCGAGATGGGCGGCGTCCTGGGTGTAGGCGTAGTGGTCGTACAGGGCGTTGGACAGCCAGGCGCCGCCGGCCGGGTGCCACCACCAGCCGTTGCCGCCATAGGGGTTGGTGGAGATCGCCACCGTCCAGCCGGCGACCTTGCCGGAGGTGTTGCGGAACCCGTTGCGGCCGTCCTGGAACAGCCGGGTGGTGGCGTCCTGCCAGGACGGCAGCTGGCTGACGCAGTAGTCGGTGAACGCGTCGAAGCAGCCGGGCAGCCCGGCCCGGTCGGGCAGCCAGTAGTTCATCTGGACGTTGATGTCGGTGTGGTAATCCGCCATCCACGCCGGGTCGTTGCGGTCCAGCCACAGGCCCTGGAGGTTCAGCGGCAGGCTGCCGCGCGAGCCGCAGATCAGCAGGTACCGCCCGAACTGCAGGTAGGACGCCTCCAGTTCGGGGTCCGGTGCGGAGCCGGCGGCGGCGCGGGCGGTGAGCCGGGCGGCGGTGTCCATGGCCCGCTGCCCGGCGGTGGAGGTGCCCAGGTCGACGGTCATGGTCTGCTGCAGCCGCTGGTAGTCGGCGACATGGGTGGCCAGCAGGGCGGCGCCGGCCACCCCGGCCGCGGCGGCCGCCTTGCCGCGGGCCAGGGCGAGCGGATCGGTGCCGGGGTCCATGAAGCCCTTGGCGGGGTCCGGTGCGTAGTTCGTGCCGCCGCTGATCACCAGCAGCACCTCGCGGCAGCCGGTGAACGCCACCTGGCCGCCGGAGACCGCCACGCTGCCGCCGCTGCCCACCGCCCGCGCCACGGCCGCGTACCGCAGCCCGTTGGGGAGGGCCGCGCTGAACGAGACGGCCTGGGGCCCGGGTTCGGCGGCGGTGCTCTCGCCGCGGGTGCCGTTCAGGGCGAAGGTGCCGGTGTAGGTCCCGCCGCCGCTCTGGGTGAGCCGGACGACGACCACGTCGTCGGGGTGGCTGGCGTAGACCTCGCGGCGGTAGGTGACGCCGCCGAGCACGTAGCTGGTGGTGACCAGGCCGTTGCTGAGGTCGAGGGTCCGCCGGTAGCCGGAGACGGCGGCCGCGGTGTGCGCGGGCACCTCCAGGTAGGCCTTGGCCAGCAGGCCGAAGGTGCCGAACCCGGTGGACTCGTAGGGGAACTGGCCGTCCGAGCCGAGGACCGCGTTGGCGCCGCCGGTCCACAGCGTGGCGTCCGTGACGTAGAAGGCGTCGCGGGCCGGGTCGCCGGTGGTCAGCGCGCCGAGCCGCCCGTTGCCGAGCGGCAGGCCCTGTTCCAGGATCAGCGGTTCGGTGCCGGGGCTGCCGTACCAGAGGGTGACGGCCTCGTCGTCGGGCACCAGGTGCGCCGCGTGCGGGCGTTCCCCGTTCCCCGGCGTGGCGGCGGCCACGGCGGTGAACCGGGGCAGCGCGGACATCGCGAGCAGCGCCCCCACGGCGCCGGCGGCGCGCAGCGCTCCGCGGCGGGTCATCCCGGCCGGGCCGGCGGCGTCCGGATCACCGGCGGCGAAGGCGGGTTCGGCGGGGCCGGACGCGGTGGTCGCTCTGGACTCGTGCATGCGGGGACTCCGTTCTGCGGCGCGGGGCGGCGCTGGGCGATGCGCGGGACGGGACGGTGCACAGGCGGGGTATCGCCATGATCACGACTGGCAACAGATCCGATGTCTGATGGTGGAGTCCGTGTGTGAGGGTGTCAAGACGTGTGCACATGCCGGGTGGATCGCTCAGGTTCACTCACGAACGCCCATCCAAGGCCCGGAGTTGGCGCAGGAATGCCGCACCGACGCCACCTCGACCATCCTCCGCGGATCCCCCGCATAGGACGTGAGATCCGATGTCTCCCCGCAACCCTCGCCTTTCACCCCATCGGGCCCGGCACCCCGCGGTCCTGCCTGCGGCTTGATCGCGGCGTCCACGAGGCGCAGTTGAGCCCCGCCCCTGCCGGCAGGCGTAATCTTGGCCTCAACGTTGCCCAGGGCAAGCAATGGATCTCTCGCCCACGGGCCGGCCGGTGACGGCCCCCGCGAACCAGCACCAGGAGGACAGGGCTCCATGACCGCTGCAGCAGACGCCGCACCGGCGGCCGGCGTCGAGGAAACGCCGCCGACGGGCTACACCCACCGCCAGATCATGGTGATCCTCTCCGGACTGCTGCTGGGCATGTTCCTGGCCGCGCTGGACCAGACCGTCGTCTCGACCGCGATCTACAAGATCGGCGAGAGCCTCAACGGGCTCACCGCGCAGG
Organism: Actinomycetes bacterium; assembly: GCA_009783685.1. Classification (GTDB taxonomy): domain Bacteria; phylum Actinomycetota; class Actinomycetes; order Streptomycetales; family Streptomycetaceae; genus Actinacidiphila. The sequence goes on along the minus strand of WRCZ01000336.1, from coordinate 1,318 downwards.
CCTGGGTGACCACGGCGTTCCTGATCACCTCGACCGTCGCCACCCCGCTGTACGGCAAGCTCTCCGACCAGTACGGCCGCAAGCCCTTCTTCCTCTTCGCCATCGCCGTGTTCATCGTCGGCTCGGCGCTGTGCATGCTCTCCACCTCGATGTACATGCTGGCCGCCTTCCGGGCGTTCCAGGGCATCGGCGCCGGCGGCCTGTTCTCGCTGGCCCTGGCGATCATCGGCGACATCATCCCGCCGCGTGAACGCGCCAGGTACCAGGGGTACTTCATGGCCGTGTTCGCCACCTCCAGCGTGCTCGGCCCGGTGATCGGCGGTGCCCTCGCCGGCCAGGACCACCTGCTGGGCATCGACGGCTGGCGCTGGATCTTCCTGATCAACGTGCCGATCGGCCTGGCGGCGATGGCCGTCGTCGCCCGGGTGCTGCACATCCACCAGGAGCGCCGGGCACACCGCGTGGACTACCCCGGTGCGGTCGCGCTGATGGTCGCGCTGGTGCCGCTGCTGATCGTGGCCGAGCAGGGCCGCGCCTGGGGCTGGGGCAGCGGGACCTCGGTGCTCTGCTACGTGGTCGGCGCCGTCGGCACCGCGGCGTTCCTGTTCTTCGAGCGCCGCGCGGGCGACGAGGCCCTGCTGCCGATGCGGCTGTTCGGCAACGGCGTCTTCTCCGTCGGCTCCGCGCAGTCCGCGATCATCGGCATCGGCATGTTCGGCGGCATCACCCTGATCCCGCTGTACCTGCAACTGGTGAAGGGCAACTCCCCCACCAAGGCGGGGCTGCTGACCCTTCCGCTGATGCTGGGGATCATGGTGCTCTCCATGGTGTCCGGCCAGATCACCTCGCGCACCGGCCGCTACAAGATCTTCCCGGTGATCGGCTGCGTGCTGCTGGTCGCCGGCATGCTGATGCTGTGGCAACTGCGGGCGGACAGCAGCCTGTTCTACATCGACGTCGCCATGTTCGTGATCGGCGCCGGGCTCGGCCTGAACATGCAGACGCTGGTGCTGGCGATGCAGAACGCGGTGTCCCCGCGGGACATCGGCGTGGCGACGTCGTCGGCGACCTTCTTCCGGCAGATGGGCGGCACGCTCGGTGTCGCGGTGTTCCTGTCCATCGTCTACTCCGTGGTGGGCGGGAAGATCGGCTCGGCCTTCGCCGACGCGCGCGGCACCGCGGCGTTCCAGCAGGCCGCGAAGGCCCACCCCGACCAGGCCAAGCTGCTCAGCTCGTCCGGCAGTTCGAGCTCGCTCAACGACACCTCCTTCCTCAAGCACCTCGACCCGGCGCTGGCCCACCCGTTCAAGGTCGGCTT
>WRCZ01000335.1 GCA_009783685.1 Actinomycetes bacterium | reverse complement strand
GAGCACGATCGACCGGCAGACACCGGGTCTAAGGGCCCGGAGGCGAGAGGCCGGCAAAAAAAGGCCAGGACGTTCACTTTTCGGACTACGGCAAGCGATCACGTTCAGCCGGAACGTTCACCTTGTGAGCTAGGGCAAGCGATCACGTTCAGCCGGTACGTTCACATCGCGGACTGGGTCCACCCATCACGTTCAGCCGGAACGTTCACTCTGTGAACCAGCTCAACCCCCGGCTCGGCCGGGTCAGAACGGGTACCAGCGGACCGTGGGGTCGTTGGTGCGGAGGGAGGCCACGCGGCGGCGGAACTCGGTGAGGGCGGCGGGGTTGGCGGGGGCGTGCTGGGCGACCCAGGCGCAGCTGGCGGTCTCACGGGCGCCGCGCAGGACCTCGCAGCCGGGCCAGGTGGCGACGTCCCAGCCGTACACGGCGGTGAACGCGTCGTAGGCGGCGGCGGGGACGCCGTAGCGGTCGCGGCTGAGGGTGTGCACCACCAGATCGTGCTCGCGCAGGTCGGAGGAGAAGGTCTCCAGGTCGACCAGGACCGGGCCGTCCGGGCCGATGTGCACGTTGCGGGGGAGGGCGTCGCCGTGGATCGGGCCGGGCGGCAGGTGCGGCTCCAGCGCGGCGGCGGCCTCCGCGAAACCGTCCCTGCGCTTGCGCAGGAACGCCGCGTCGGCCGGGTCGATCGCGTCGCCGGCCAGCCGCAGCCAGCGCTCCACGCCGTCGAGCAGGTCGCGCGGCGGCAGCCCGAAGTCGGGATCGGGCAGGGCGTGGACGCGGCGCAGCAGCGGGGCGACGTCGGCCGGCTCGGCGGGCCGCAGCGACTCCGGCAGCCGCTGCCAGTACGTGACGGGGTGCCCCTCGACCAGCCGCACCTCGGACTCCGCGGAGCGCACGGCGGGCACGTCGTGCTTGGCGAGCCAGTCCGCGGTGCGCACCTCGCGGCGCGCCCGGTCCAGCAGCTCGGCGCTGCGTCCCACCTTGATCACCAGCCGGCCGGCGGCGAACACCGCGTTCTCCCCGAAGGACATCAGCTCCGCCTCGGAGTGGCCCGCCGCGTCCAGTACCGCCCGCGCCCGCTGCTCAGTGAACACCGCGTCCGCCATGCCCAGCCTCTCGAAAATCCGTCCGCCTGCCGGTTCGCCCGTCCGTTCGCATATGCCGCGGTCAACGGCCGTTCGTTCGGACACAGGCAAGTCTCGCATCGTCGCGCCCCGTGGTTGCGCCGGGTTTCCGAGGAATCCCGTACAACTTTGCGAAAATCCCGCCGCGCATCGTGCGTTCCGCGGCGCATACGTACCCATGGGTGCGATGAGTTACGGCCGTGCGAGCAGTCGGTATCCACGGGGCCCTCCGCCGGGGGGCCGGCGACGAGGAGGAGCGACTGTGGCGGCGTCCGGTGGCCCGTACGATCCAGCCTGCCCGGAATCCGGGGAAAGCCTGGTCACGGTGGACGTCAGCGGCCTGCCGCCGGCCGGCGAGCCACCGGACGGCTGCGGGCTGGAGGGGCTCGGCGCGGTCGCGGCGCTGGCCCGGCTGCGGCTGGCCGCGCGCCGCACCGGCCACCGGGTACGGCTGCGCGGCGCCTCGGCCGACCTGCGCACGCTGGTCGAACTGGCCGGACTAGCCGGGGAGTTCGAGTGGGAGTCCGAAGAGGGGGAACAGCCGTCCGGTGTCCAGGAATGAACTGAGCCCGGTGATACGGCCGTCGGTGATGTCCAGTACCTGGAGCGCCCAGGCGCGGTGCCCGCCGGCGGGATCGGGCCGGTACTGGCCGAACCCCGGGGCGCCGTTCGCGGTGACCGGCATCAGCCGCGAGCCCTTGCAGCCGATGCCGGTCCCCAGCAACCACCCGCGTATGTCCTCGTGGCCGCGCAGCCACAGCGGGAACGGCGGCATGTTCATCGTGGCGTCCTCGTGCAGCAGGCTGGTCAGCGAGTCCAGGTCGTAGCGCTCGAACGCGTCGACGTAGCGGGCCAGCAGCTTCTCCTGCTCGCCGTCCATCGGCGCGGCGGGGGCGGAGTCGGCGGCGACCCCGGCCTCGGCGAGCGTGGCCCGGGCGCGCTGCAGCGCGCTGTTGACCGAGGCGACCGTGGTGCCCAGCAGCTCGGCGGCCTCGCTGGCCTTCCAGGCCAGCACCTCGCGCAGGATCAGCACGGCCCGCTGCCGCGGCGGCAGGTGCTGCAGCGCGGCCACGAACGCCAGCCGGATGGTCTCGCGCGAGACCACCACGTCGGCCGGGTCGCCGGAGGACGGCACGGCGCGGGCGTCGGGCACCGGCTCGACCCACATCGACTCCGGCGTCATGTCGGGGAGCACCGCGTCGGCGTGCGAGGCGGGGGACAGGTCCATCGGCCTGGCGCGGCGCTTGCCGGCGTTCAGGCTGTCCAGGCACACGTTGGTGGCGATCTTGTACAGCCAGGAGCGCAGCGAGGAGCGCCCCTCGAAGCGGTCGGCGGCCCGCCAGGCACGGACCAGGGTCTCCTGGACGGCGTCCTCCGCCTCGAAGACCGAGCCGAGCATCCGGTAGCAGTACCCGGTCAGCTCGACCCGGTACTCCTCCAGCCGGTGCTCCACCTCGCCGGCGGCCGGACCGGCCGTGGCGCTTGCACTGCTGTCCCTTGCGGTCATGTGACCCACCGTACTCGCGGGCACTGACAGCGCCCCCGTACCCGGCGGGTACGGGGGCGCTGCCGGTGTCGTGCGGGCGCCGCGGCGGCTGCCGGCTCAGCGGCGGCCGGGACCGGTGGGCACCGGCGGGAGCGGCGGCACGGGCGGGGCCGGGTACTGCGGGGCCGCGGGCACGGCGTCCGGCACCGGCTCGTCGTGGGTCAGGTCGGGCAGCCAGTGCATCCACCGCGGCAGGTACCAGTTGCGGTCGCCCAGCAGGCTCATCACGGCCGGCAGCAGCACCCCGCGGATCACCGTGGCGTCGATCAGCACCGCGAAGGCCAGGCCGACGCCCATCTGCTTCATGCTCTGCATCGACAGCGTCCCGAAGATGGCGAACACCGCGACCATGATCACCGCCGCGCTGGTCACCACGCCCGCGGTGGTGGTGATGCCCTGCTCGATGGCGGCCTTGGTGCTCAGGCCGCGCATCCGGGCCTCGCGGATCCGGGAGACCACGAACACGTGGTAGTCCATGCTCAGGCCGAACAGGATCACGAAGAGGAACAGCGGCAGCCAGGCCACCACCGCGCCGGTGCCGGTCGCGCCGACCAGCGAGGCGCCCCAGCCGTGCTGGAAGACCATGGTCAGCACGCCGTAGGCGGCACCGACCGACAGCAGGTTGAGGGCCACCGAGGTCAGCGCGATGGTCAGCGACCTGAAGGACAGCAGCATCAGCAGGAAGGCGAAGACCGTCACGAAGAGGAACACCGGCGGCACGCTGCTGGTGATCTTGTGGTTGAAGTCCATCGACCCGGCGGTCTCACCGGTGATCGGCGCCTGCAGGCCGGCGACCCGGCCCAGGGTGTCGGGGCGGACGTGGTCGCGCAGCAGCCGCAGGTCGGACTCGGCCTTGGCGCGGTCGGTGCCGCCGGCCAGCGGCACGTCGATCTCGGCGACGTTCTGCGCCGCGTGCACGGTCACGGTGACCGGGCCCCGGCTCGCCCCGGAGGCGACGGCCTCGGTGCGGAAGCCGGCGATCGCCTTGGTGACCGCGGGCGCCTTGATGTCGTCGGCCTTGATGACGACGTGGGCGGGGTCAGGGCCGCCGGGGAACGCGGTGTTGATGGCCTCGTAGGTCTGGATGATCTCCAGGTGGTCGCCGAGTTCCTGGTCCATCGACAGGTTCGCGGTGTGCATCCCGAACGCGGGGATCGCGATGGCCACCAGGGCGCCGCCGGCCAGCACCGTGGCCGCCTTCGGGCTGCGCAGCACCGGGCGCAGCACGGTCCGCCAGAAGCGGCTGCTGCCGTCGGAGCCCCGGCCCCCGTTCGCGGCCTGCGGCGCGGACCGGCGCAGGAACGGCAGCCGGCCCTTCTCGACCCGCTCGCCGAGCAGCGACAGCAGCGCCGGCAGCACGGTGACCGAGCCGATCATCGCGATGGCCACGACGATCATGGTGGCCACGCCCATCGCCTTGAAGTCGCCGATGCCGGTGAAGAGCATGCCGGCCATGGCCACGATCACGGTGATGCCGGAGATCAGGATCGCCCGGCCGGAGGTGGCGGCGGCGATCCGCAGCGCGGTGGCCGCGTCCCGCCCCGCGGCCCGTTCCTCGCGCTCCCGGCGCAGGTAGAACAGGCAGTAGTCGACGCCGACGGCCAGGCCCACCAGCAGCATGACCGAGTTGGCGGTGTCGCTCATCGGCACCGAGTGGCTGACCAGGGCGACCACGCCGGTCGCGCCGAGGAAGGCGGTGAGCGCCAGCACCACCGGCAGCAGCGCGGCGACCAGCGCGCCGAACGCGATGAGCAGGATGCCCAGTGCCACCGGAACCGCCGAGTACTCGGCGGTCTTGAAGTCCGAGCCGAAGGCGTCGTTGACCGCCTGGTCGGCGCTGGCGTCGCCGAACTCGGCGATCTTCAGGTCCTGGTGGCGGTCCTGCACCTTGGCGACCGCGTCGAGCACCGGCTGGACCTTGTCCGCGGCGTCCTTCTTCGGGCCGGTCATGTCGAACCGCACCAGCGCCGAACGGTGGTCCGCGGAGATCGCCTTGGAGGTGTACGGCGACTGCACGCCGGTCACCGCGCCGGTGCCCTTGACCGCGGCCACCACGTCGGCGACGGCGGCCCGGAAGCCGGGGTCGGTCGCGGTGGTGCCGGAGTGCCGGGCCTGGACCAGGACCATCTCGCTCGCGGTGTCCGCCAGCCCGGCCCGGTCGTTGATCGTGGCGGCCTGCGAGACCTCGCCCGCCATCGAGCGGTCCTCGTCGACGTCGGAGCGGCCGGCCGCCTGGCCGATGACCAGGACCAGGATGACGAGGAGCAGCCACCCGCCCACCGCCGCCCAGCGGTGGCGGGCGCTCCAACTGCCCATCGCCGCCGCGATGCCCATCTTGCTGCCGTGTGCGCGTGCGCGACTCACGGTGTGCCCCCTTGCCAAGGATCGTCGTGGTGGCGGCGACCTGCCGCTCGTTCCACCCATGACGCTAGGGGCCTGAACAGGCACGACCCATCCGGCCAACTGGTGACTTCCAGGTGGGCGTTCTCCCCCTCAAGGGTGGGGAGAACCCCACCACGGAGGCAAGGGTGCCCCTTACAGCGATCGTTGCCGGCCGGCCGGGGGAAGGGGTCCCACCGCAGGTCAGCGGCGTGGCGCAGGGGGTTGCAGGCCGAACGCCGCGGTGTTCAGGGAACGTCTCATGGCCAGCGCGAGCGGCCGCTCGGCGTACCGGTGCACCAGGTAGGACAGCGCGACCAGCGCCGCCACCGACACCGCGACCAGCAGCAGCGGGTCCATCCGGTCGCCGTAGTAGTGCGCGAAGGTCATCCCGGTCACGTCGTGCAGCAGGTACAGCGGGAACGTCAGGGTGCCCGCGGTCGTCAGCAGCCGCCAGCGGATCCACCGGGTCCAGCCCAGCGCGATCGCCGCGACCAGCGCGAAGAAGACGGTGACGGCCAGGATCAGCCAGCCCCGCCACGGCGACCAGGTGTCCCAGTTGTTGCTGCCGCCGACCGGCGCCAGCAGGAAGTGCAGCGCCAGCAGCCACGACATCGCGACGATGCCCCACAGCAGCGGCGTCGACCGGTAGCGGTACATCAGGTAGAAGGCCATGCCGGCGATGAAGTACGGCGCCGAGGTGGGGTTGGCGACCAGCGTCAGCAGCGGGATCCCGGCGCCGGGCGCGATGACCGCGGCGACCGTCCACAGGCCGCAGAAGACCACCACCCGCCGGTAGCTCAGGCCCCGCCACACCACCACCGAGAAGGTCAGGTAGAAGCACAGTTCCGGCCAGAGCGTCCAGTACACCGGGTCGAGGTTGTCCACCCCCAGCGGCCGCTGCATCATCGTGAGGTTGGCGAACAGCAGTCGCGGGTTGGGGTGCCCGAACGGGCTGTCGGTGAGGTAGATCACCGCCGCGGACACCACGATCGCCACCCAGTACATCGGGTAGAGCCGGGTCACCCGGGAGATGAAGAACTCCCGTGGCGTGCGGCCCCAGGCGCTCATGCAGATCACGAAGCCGCTGATCAGGAAGAACAGGTCGACGCCCAGCCGCCCGAAGGCGAAGTACTGGTGGGCCCGCGGGAACGTCTCCTGGTACGGCCGGCCCCAGATGTCGATCATCGACCACCTGGTCTGGCCCATGAAGTGGAACAGCACCACCGACATCGCCGCGGCGAACCGCAGCCCGTCCAGGGCGGGGAGGCGGTCCCTCGCCGGCCGCGGCGCCGGCGTTCTCGCGGCCGGTGCGGGCTGCGCCTGCGTCCCGCCGGGCCGGACTATCGCCTCGAACTCCTGGATTCGGCTCATATACCTGCTGTCTCCGGTGTCGTCCCTCGGTTCAGGGGCTCCCGGAAGCCGCGGTCCGCAGACCGCCGAACGGGCAGGTCACGCGCCCTCAGGCCACGCTCAACCCGCTGACCGGCAGACGCGCATCGTCGAACCGGCGCAGCAGCAGCTCCGCCAGCTCCGGTGCCGCCCCGAGGACCGGAGCCAGCACGTCCGCCCCGGCTTCCCGGGCGCCGCGCGCGATGCGGTCCGGCAGGAAGCCGGGTGCGATGACATACGGCGCGACCGCGACCGACCTTACGCCCTCGTCCCGCAGACCCCGCACCGCGTCCTCCGTACGGGGCAGCGACGCCGAGGCGTACGCGGGGCGCACGGCGCGCCAGCCGGCGCGCTGCCAGCGCCGCGCGACCCCCTCGATCACCCGGCGCGCCTCGGGGTCGGTGGAGCCGGCGCAGGCCAGCACCACACCCGTCGCGGCGCGGTCGGCGGCGTCCAGCCCGGCCTCGCGCAGGCGCCGCTCCAGAGCGGCGGTCAGCAGCGGCGACGGGCCGAGCACGTCCGCGGTCCTGATCTGCAACGCGGGCCACCCCGCGGTCGCTTCGCGCAGGACGGCGGGAATGTCGGTCTTCGCATGGAATGCCCGGGTCAGCAGCAAGGGCAGGGCGACCGCCTCGCGGACCCCGTCGGCGGCCAGCCGCCGCACCACCTGCGGCACCGAGGGCGCGTTGAAGTCCAGGAACGCCGTCTCCACCCGCAGCCCCGGCCGCGCCGCCGCCACCCGCCGGGTCAGCGCGTGCACGGTCGCCGCGTGCCG
>WRCZ01000334.1 GCA_009783685.1 Actinomycetes bacterium | reverse complement strand
CGGCTCGGGCGGCCGCCGACTCCTCAGCCGACACCTGAGCCGACTCCTGAGCCGATGCCGGCGCCGATGCCGGCGCCTACGCAGGCGCCGATGCCGCGGGGGACTTCTTGCGAGCCCGGTAGGCGGCGGCCTTGATCTTGTTGCCGCAGGACTCCATGCCGCACCACTGGCGCCGCATCCCGCGGGAGCGGTCGACGAAGATGCGGGTGCACTCGGGGTTGGCGCACTCCTTGAGCAGGGGGACGTCGGGGCCGGCGAGGAGTTCGACGGCCTGGCGGGCGACGAGGGAGAGGGCGCCCTCCGGGGTGGCCTCGGTGCGGCGGCCGCCCGCGGTGAGCTGGGGTGCCGCCGCGGGGTGCCGGGCGGCCGCGTTCACCGTGGCCAGCTCCGCCTCCGGGTACTCCTCGCCGCGGCGCCGCGCCTGCACCAGGGCGTAGACGGCCTCCCGCACGGTCTGGGCCCGCTCGACGTCGGCCTGCGTGCTGTGCGGCGCCACCGCGTCCACCAGGCCCGACTCCAGGAACCACGCGTCCAGCCGGTCCGGGGCGGCGAACATCTCGAACCGCCTGGTCCGGCGGGCGCGCAGCGTCGCGGCGAAGTCGAGCGCCGGGTTGTCGCACACGAAGACATGGTCGAGGTTCACGTCACCAGTCTGACAGGTGATGGGGCCGGCCGCAACGCCGTCACAGCCGATCCGCGTCGATCACGGCCTGGGCGAACGCGGTCGGCGCCTCCTGCGGCACGTTGTGCCCGACGCCGAGCAGTGCGCGGTGGTCGTAGGGCCCGGTGAACATCTGCCGGTACGACGAGCCGTCGAGGGAGCCGGTGAACGGGTCCCGCTCCGCGTCCAGGGTGACGGTGGGCACCCCGATCGCCGGCCTGGCGGCGAGAAGCTGCTCGAAGCGGTCGTAGCGGCGCTCGCCGTCCGCCAGGCTCAGGCGCCAGCGGTAGTTGTGGATCACGATCGCGGCGTAGTCGGGGTTGTCGAAGGCGGTCGCGGTGCGCTGGAAGGTGGCGTCGTCGAAGTCCCAGGTGGGGGAGACGACGTCCCACACCAGCCGGCACAGGTCGCGCCGCTCGGTCGCGTCTTCCATGGCCTTCCGGCCGCGCTCGGTGGCGAAGTAGTACTGGTACCACCAGGCGTACTCGGCCTTCGCCGGCAGCGGGGACAGGTTGGCCTCCAGGCTGGTGATCAGGTAACCGCTCACCGAGACCAGCGCCTTGACCCGCTCGGGCCACAGGGCCGCGATGATGTCGGCGGTCCGCGAGCCCCAGTCGAAGCCGGCGAGCACGGCCCGGTCGATCCTGAGCGCGTCCATGAACGCGATGACATCGAGGGCGATCGCCGACTGCTGGGCGTTGCGGGCGGTGCGCGGCGACAGGAACCGCGTCGTGCCGTGCCCGCGCAGGTACGGCACGATCACCCGGTACCCCTCGGCCGCCAGCAGCGGCGCGACGTCGACGTAGCTGTGGATGTCGTACGGCCAGCCGTGCAGGCAGATCACCACCGGCCCGTGGCGCGGCCCCAGTTCGGCATAGCCGACGTCCAGGACGCCGGCGGTGACGCGCTTCAGCGGCGGGAACGTGGTGTGCGTGCCCGGGGCGGTCGCGGGCACGGTGGGCGCCGCGCCGGTACCGGGCCGCCCGGCGGCCGCGCCGGGGCCGGCGGCAGCGGCCGGGTGTGCGGCCCCCACTCCGGCCAGCGAGGCCGCGGCCACCCCCGTGCCCACGCCCAGGGCCTTGCCGAACGAGCGCCTGTCGATCACGAGAATCCTCCAGAAGTACGCGGGTTGAGCGGTGTGTGCGGTGCGTGGGGTGTGTGCGGTGCGTGCTTTACGGCCGGGTGCGAGCGTGCCGGACGGCGGGCGGGCAGGGGTGTCACGCCACGGCGGTGGCCCGGACGGTCACCGGGATGTTGCCGCGGGTGGCCTTGGAGTACGGGCACAACTGGTGGGCGGCGTCGGCCAGTTCGGTGGCGGTGGGCTGGTCGACGCCGCCCAGGGCGAGGTGGAGGACGGCGCTGAGGCCGAACTCGCCGTCGTCGCCGTGGGTCAGGGTCGCCTCGACGGTGATCGCCGTGCTGGTGAGGCGGACGCCGCGCTGGCCCGCCGCCCGGCGGACCGCGCCCAGGAAGCAGGCGCCCCAGCCGGCGGCGAACAGCTGCTCGGGGTTGGTGGCGTCGCCGGCCCCGCCCAGTTCCTTCGGGATGGCCAGGCCCGTCTGCAGCAGCCCGTCGGACGCGGTCGCGTGCCCTCCGTTGCGGCCTTCCCCGGTCACGGTGACGACGCCGGTGTAGCTGACGGCCATGGTGTGCCTCCTTGTGTGCGGTGCGCTTCGGTGCGCGCAGCCGGTCGGTACGCGCGGCGCGCACCGGTGCGTTCCGGTGCCCGCTGGTGCGCGGATGGGGCGCTGTCCCGGCGACCGACCTGCGCCCGTCACCGGTTCAACTGGTGACTACCCTGGCCGAGTGTCTCGTCACCTGTCAAGTCGGTGACGCGGAGCCGATAGTGACGACGCGCGCCCAGTCCGGCGGGGCGTCGGGCACGTAGTCCTCCTCTCCGTCCTGCTCGGCCCGCGCCGACGAGCGCGGCGCGCGCGGGAAGAGGCCCACCACCGTGCGGCACGGCGGGCGGGCCGGGGGCCACGGCGTCTGGCCGTCCGTCAGGGCCACGATCACGTCCGGCCGGGGGCGCGAGCGCAGGGCCGCCTCGAAGCCGGCCCGCAGGTCCGTACCGCCGCCGCCGGTCAGCGGGATGCCCTCGGTGCGGCACAGCGTGTGCACCACCGTGGCCGCCGCGTCGCACGGCAGCACTCCGACCAGGTCGCGACGCCCGCCGAGCGCACGGGAGATCGCCGCGACCTCCAGCAGCGCGCTGCCCAACTCGGCGTCGCTGACCGAGCCCGACGTGTCGACGACCACGCACACCCGCGGCGGCCGGCGCCGCATGCCCGGCAGGACCACACCGGGCAGCGAGGCCGAACGCCGTGCCGGCCGCCCGTAGTCGTAGTCGTCGCCCGCACCCGAGCCGGAGGCCGCCGCGCGGACCGCCGCGCCCAGCAACTGCCGCCACGGCTGCGGCGGATGGAACACCTCCTCGGCCCACCGCCGCCAGCCGCGCGGCGCGCTGCCCGGCCGGGCGGTGATGCCCTGCGCGACCCGGAACCTGACCGCGTCCCGCTCCTGATCGCTCAGGCCGCGCGCGCCGTCCGGGCCCAGGTCCCATCCCCGCGCATGGCCGTCGACCCCGCTGCCGCAGTCCAGCCAGGCCATGCGCAAGGTGAGCGGCCCGAGCCGGAACTGCCGCAGGTAGTCCTCCATCAGCTCGCCCGGCGACAGCCCCAAGTGGTGTGGCTGGATGGCGTCTTCGGGCCAGGGCAGGCCGTCGCCGAACACGTCGTCGTTGATCTCGCAGTCCGCGGCGATGTTCATCCGCAACCGCTCGGCGGGCCCGGTCAGCCCCTGCTCCCGGGCGAGCCGCGCGCTGCGGCCGGGATGGTCGCGCAGCAGGTGCGCCACCTCGTGCACCCACACCGCGGCCAACTCCTCCACAGGGGTGCGGTCGACGAACCCCGGCGACACGTAGCACCGCCAATGGCGGTCGACGGCCATCGTCGGCACCTGCCGCGACTCGACGACATGCAGCGCGAACAGGGCGGACGCCAGGTAGGGGCGGGCGCGGGCCGCGTGCAGCCGGGCCGCGAAGAGCTTGTCCTCGTCCAGCGGGCGGGGGGTGCCGGTGGCCGCGCTCATCGGCCGGCCGCGGGGGTGGCGGCGGGTGCGACGGGCGCCGCCGGCCCGGGAGTTGCGGCCGGCGCGGCGGGCTCGGGGGCCGCCGCCGGGCGAGGCGCGGTGCTGGGCCCGGGGGTCGGGGTGGGCCGGGGTGTGCCCTTGACGGGGGTGGTGGCGGTGGTGGCGGTCGCACCGGGCGTTCCGGGTCCGCCTGGTGCGGCCGGCCCGCCCGCCCTTGCGGCGGGTGCCGTGACCGTCCGGCCGGCCGTGACCCGCGCCGCCGCGCGGTCGGCGCGCGCGGACAGCGACACCACCCCGGCCAGGTGCTCGATCGACGCCGGCACGTCCCAGTCCTCGCGCCGCAGCGTGGCGAGCGTCGTCGCGGGGACGACGACGAGGTCCGGGGCACCGGTCCGCGCCGCCCGCACCAGCAGCGTCCACGCCGCGTCCCAGCGGGCCCGGTCCGGGTGCCGGCGCACCGCGTCCACCACGCCGTCCAGCACCGCCTGCCGCAGGTCGCCGCGCTCGGGCAGCTCGGCGGCGTCCGGGTCGGCCAGCAGCGTCTCCGGGTCCGGCAGGTCCATCCGGTCCAGGCCGGCCAGCAGCTCCAGCCCGGGACCGTCGCCGACGGTGCCCCTGACCAGCAGGGACAGCACCTCGCGCGACGAGCCGGCGGCGGTCGCGAACGCGATCAGGCACAGCGTCATCTCCCAGCTCCTGGGCGACGGCCACGGGCCGCCGCGGCGGGCCTCGCTGCGGGGCATCTGGTGCACCAGCCCCGGCCGGGCGGCGAGCAGCGTGCACACCGCGCGGCGGGCGAACGCCACGGACTCCGGCAGCCGCTGCGGGTCGAGTTCGGGCAGCACGGAGCGCGGCCAGGTCCCGCCCAGGCCGCGGACGACGACGTCATGGTCGTGTGTCCACTGCAGGTGGACGAACCGGTTGGCCAGCGGCGGGCTCAGCTCCCAGCCGTCGGCCGCCGACGCGCGCGGGTTGGCGGCGGCCACGATCCTTACGCCGGGCGGCAGTTGCAGCGCGCCGATCCGCCGCTCCAGCACCAGCCGCAGCAGGGCGGCCTGCACGGCCGGCGGCGCGGTGGACAGCTCGTCCAGGAACAGCAGTCCCCGCCCGGCGCGCACCAGCCGCACCGCCCAGTCCGGCGGCGCCATCGGCACGCCCTGCCGCGCCGGGTCGTCGCCGACCACCGGCAGCCCGGAGAAGTCCGCCGGCTCGTGGACGCTGGCGATCACGGTGGTCAGCGGCAGATCCAGCGCCGCGGCCAGCTGCGTGAGCGCCGCGGTCTTCCCGATGCCCGGCTCCCCCCACAACAGCACCGGCAGATCCGCGGCGACGGCCAGCGTCAACGCCTCCAACTGCACGTCGGACCGCACTTCGGTGTCGCTCGCACGCAACAGCCCCAGCAGGGCCCCGGCGACGTCGAGTTGCGCGGGGGGTTCGGACAAGCGGGGCTCCGTGACAGGGGAGTCGGCAAGGGGGGAATCGAGAAGGGGCGAAGGGGAAACAGGCATGAGTGATCACCTTTGGGTTGGGAGGAGAGTTGCTGGTCACGCGGCCGGACAGGCCGTCAGGAGACGGGAGTTGGGCAGGCGGAGCAGGGCCCATGGACCGGGGTGTCGCCCGGTTCAGGCGACGTGACTCGCCGGGTCAGTGGGCGTGGTGGCGTGCGGCGGCTGGGCGCGGGGAGCGGTGGTGGGCCGGGTGGGACAGGCCCGCGCGGTAGACGCCGTAGTCGATCCGGCGCAGCGCGGCCGTCTCCAACTCGTCCCGCAACGCGCCGTGCCGCATGAGGGCGTTGGGGCCGAGCAGGGACTCGACGACGGCGAGCGCGCCCGCGGTGTCGCCGTGGTCCAGCCGCGCGCGGACGTCCTCCAGGCACTCCGGACGGCGGTGCGCCGCGTCGATCGCCTGCAGGCAGGGGAGCGGGGTGCCGGTCAACGCGGCCAGCAACTCCTCGCGGCGGACCTCGTCCGGGCCGTGGTCCAGCGGGGCGAGGACCCCGTCGACCAGGTCGATACGGTGCCGGGCGCCACGGCACTGCACGACCTTCGGCCCCGGAGCCCCCTCCCGGCCCGCCGTTCCCGGAGCGGCCGCCGTCCCGCGGCCGGGCACCAGGGCGTCCGCGACCAGCGGGTGCAGGTCGCCGGGTTCGAGCAGGCCCGCGCGCAGCAGCTCCACGTCGGGTGGCACCCACGTCGCCGCGTCCGGCAGCAGCGGCAGCGCGCCGTGCCCGCCGACCGGGAACGCGGCGGTGATCCGCGGGTCGGGCCCGCCGGCCACGTCCAGGACCAGCCGATGCCGGGTGCCGTACCGCACGCCGATCCGTCCGGACATGCGGCCCTCGGCCGCGAGCACGATCGCGGCCTCGGCGGCCCATCTCCCGACCGCGCACGGGCGGCCGCCCACGAGCCGGGCGAGCACGTCCGCGACGGCGGGATCGCGGCCGGCCGCGTCCCCGGGGCTTCGATCCGGCGGATCCGTGGCGCCCGAGCGGAGTGCCAGTTCCGCGGACCTGCGGGCGTCCCAGAGGTGCTGGTGCAGGTCGAGGCGGAAGCGGCGGCTGGGGTGGGGGTGCGGGTGGAGGCCGGCGCCGGCCTCGGGGCGGGACGGATCCCACAGCGCGAGGCTGATCCGCTGGCCGGCGTCCGCCCAGGCGGGCGGTGTCCGCACCACCAGGTGCAGCGGGTCCGGCCCGTACCGCGCCAGGGACACGGTCAGTCCCGGACGCAGCAGGCCGTCGGGGGCGATGCGTGGCAGGTGCCAGCGCAGCAGGTCAGGGGCCAGATGGCGGAGGTCCGCCCGTAGCCGGGTGACGAGGTCGCGGCCGTACGTGCGGGCCGTGGACCGCAGATCGAGGTCGACGTCGACGGCTGCGGCGGCGCACGCCCCCGCCCAGTCGCCCGCGGCGCGGCGGGCGGTCGCGGTCTCGATCATGGAAGGCGGCACGGCGAAACGTCGCACGCGCAGCCAGGACGAAAGCCGGGGATTCCCGTGGGCGAGGTGATCGTGCATCAGCACGCACCTTGCGTGGACGGGACCCCCAATCTTGGAGATTGAGTACGCATCAGGGTGAGGATAGCGGGGGGCGTCGCTCCGGGGAATCCCTGGCCTGCGGTCCGTACGTCACCCCTTGCGCGGGGCTCGCCCCAGTCGCCGGAGCCCGGGCTGGCCCCTGGGCGCCGTGGCCGTTCGCGCATTTCCCGCGCCCCCCTTTGCGGGATCCGGGGTGCCCCCGGGCCGCCATCGCCGTGTGTCGCGGCGTTGTGGCTTGTCGCGCAGTTCCCCGCGCCCCTTCGGCAACCGGGGTGCCCCACGCTGCGCTCTGCCGGCGTGCGGTTCGTTGTGGTTGTTCGCGCAGTTCCCCGCGCCCCCTTTGCGGGGTCCGGGCTGCCCCCTTGGCGCCATCGCCGTGTGCCGCGCCGTCGTGGCTTGTCGCGCAGTTCCTCGCGCCCCTGGCGGTGCACCTTCGGTGGGTGGGGTCGGGG
>WRCZ01000333.1 GCA_009783685.1 Actinomycetes bacterium | reverse complement strand
CGCGCGGCGCGCTGGCGTCGGTGCCCCACCAGCCGTACGAGCCGTACTGCGCCATGGTGTCGATGAAGCCGTGGCCGCTGCCGATCAGCCGCGGCGGCGCGGTCGGTGCCACGGTGAAGCCGACCAGGCCGATCAGCGTGGAGAGCATCAGCCAGGTACGGGCGTTGCGGTAGGCGGTGGGCCGGCGGCGCCACAGCCAGACCAGGATTCCCGGCGTCACTATGTAGTGCAGCGACGCGTAGGCGAAGTCCGCCGGGACCCCGAGGAACGCGTGATGGGTGAACAGCTGGTTGAAGAAGTGCTCGGGGTCCAGGTGCAGGAGCTGTTCCAGGTGCAGGATGTCCGCGCCGTGCCCGACCGCGTCGTCCACGTCGCCGCGCACCAGGAGCCGGGCGCCGGAGTAGAGCGCGTAGATCACGGCGATCAGCGGCAGTTCGGTCCACCAGCGGAGCCTGCCGCGGTAGGCAGCAGCGCGCGGCGCGGTGGCGGTGATCGTCATGCGGAGGTCTCTCCCCAGGTTCTCCGAAGGCCCCGGCGGGCATGTCAGCGGTGGTCGGCGTCTCGTGGCGTAGGCTCTACCGTACGACGTACGGTAATTCCCCCGCACACCACCCCTGGGCTTCCGGTGGGCCACCCGATTCGTTCGGTGTTCAACGTCCCGTGGGAGGGTATGCACGCGAAAGGACGCCCGTCGGCTCCGCCGGGTTGCCAGTCGTGCGGAAGACGTACGACGGAGTTCCGCGAGACCTCCCACGAGACCCGCAGGACGAGAAACGCAGGACGAGAACAGAGAATCCGATGTCCGTCACCCAGCCGGTCCGCTCCCCACGGCGCCGCGCGCCCCGTAATTCGCTCAACCCGGATCGTATCCTCGACGCGGCGATCCGCCTCCTCGACCGCCAGGGCACCGAGGCGTTCACCATGCGCGCCCTGGCGCAGCAGCTCGGGGTCGGCACCATGGCCGTCTACTCCCACTTCCGGGGCAAGGACGAGATCAGCGACGCGGTGGCCCATCGCCTGCTCGACACGATCGAGCTGCCGCCGGCCGGCTCCGGTGATCCGCGGGCGGAGCTGCGCGAGGTGTGCCGCGGGGTCTACCGGCTGTTCTCCGAGCACCCGTCCGCGCTTCAGCTGCTGACCATGCGGCCGGTGCGCGGCGACGACGCGATCTCGGTGGTCGACCGGATGCTCGCCCTGCTCCGCGAGGCGGGGCTCTCCCGCACCGAGGCGGCCGGCGCCCATGTGGCGCTCATGCAGTACACCGTCGGCTCCGCGCTGTGGTGCACCCGGCGGGCCCGCGCCATGTGCGAGGAGGGGGCGCGCGACCGGGTGCGGGCCAAGATCGACGCCCTGCCGCGGGACCGCTACCCGGCGCTGGTCTCGCTCGCGCCCGAACTGCTGCGGGTGCAGGACAACGGCGGAGCGCAGTACGAGATCGGGCTGGACGCGATGCTGGAGGGGCTGCTCGGCGGCATCTGACCGCCGTGCGCCATCATGTGGGGTCTGCTTCCTCACGTTCCTCGCGTTCAGCACCTTCCGCACGTTCTTCATGTTCTTCACGAAAGGCCCCGCATGCCTGCGCGCATCCTCCTGGTCCGGCACGGGCAGACGGAATGGTCGCGGTCCGGCCGCCACACCGGCCGCACCGACATCCCGCTGACCGAGGAGGGCCGCCGCACCGCGCTGCTGCTGGGGGAGCGGCTGGCGGCCGGGCCCTGGCAGGGGCTGCCGGACGTGGAGGTACGCACCAGCCCGCTGCGGCGGGCGGCCGAGACGGCCGAGCTGGCCGGCTTCGGCGGCCGCGCCAAGGAGTGGGACGCCCTGCTGGAGTGGGACTACGGCGACTACGAGGGCCTGACGCCGGCCGAACTGCAGGACCTGCGGCCCGGGTTCCACATCTGGCGGGACGGGGTGCCGGGCGGCGAGTCGCCGGCCGAGCTGGCGGCCCGCGCGGACGAGGTGGTGGCCTGGGCCCGTGCGGCCGAGCGCGATGTGCTGGTCTTCGCCCACGGCCACGTGCTGCGCACCCTGGGCGCGCGCTGGCTCGGGTACGACCCGGCGTTCGCCGCGTCCCTGCGGCTGGACCCCGCGTCGCTGTCCGTCCTCGGCTGGGCCTACGGCGCGCCGGCCATCGAGCGCTGGAACGACACCGGCCACCTGGGCTGAGGCGCCGCCGGCGGCCGGGACCGGGGACGCCACCCGGACCGGGGGACGGCCGCCCGTGGCGGGCGGCCGTCCCCGGCCCGCGGAGCGGTCAGAAGATCACGGTGTACACGTTCCATCCGGCGCCGACGTACCCGGCGGTGCCCGGGATCTGCGGGCGGCCGGCGGCGTCGCCGTAGAGGTACAGCCCGCCGGCGCTGCTGCGGGCGGCCAGGACGTGGGGCGCGTACGGGCCGACCAGCGCACCGCTGAACGCGGTGTACCGGTTCCATCCGCCGCCCACCCGCACCCGGGGCAGGAACGGACGGCCGCCGGGCGGCGAGCCGGGGTCGCGGGTGTACGACCACAGGACCCCCGAGGCGTCGCGCGCCACGATGCCGTTCCCGTACACGGACAGCTCCGTGTACGCGTTCCAGCCGCCGCCGACCCTGGCCCGGGCGGCGAAGGGCCGCTGGAGGTCGCCGGTCGCGCGGTAGTACCAGAGCACGCCGTCGTGGTCGCGGGCCACCAACTCGCCGTCCATCAGCGAGCGCAGGTTCCCGTCCTGCCCGCCCGTGCCGGTCAGCGCGGTGTAGGTGTTCCAGCCGCCGCCCACCCTCACGCGCGGCTCGAACGGCTGCGCGGGGTTGCCGCTGCCCCGGTAGTACCAGAGCACGCCACTGCGGTCGCGGGCGACCAGGTCGCCCCGGCCCGCCGCGTCCGTGCTGCTCAGCGGCGTGATCGCGGTGTACTGGCCCCAGCCGCCGCCGACCGGCTGCCGCGCCAGGAACGGCCTGGCGGAGGCGCCGGTCCCTTCGTAGCGCCACAGCACGCCGTCCCTGTCGACCGCGTACATCTGGCCGCGCGTCCCGGCCGCGGGCAGGGACAGCTGGTAGCGGAACTGCGCGACGCCGTCGGCGAGTACGGTGTCGCCGGTCCCGCCGTCCTGGCCGCCGTCCGGCCCTGGGGTCGTCAACTCGATCCAGCCGGTGAGGAGTTGGTCGGCCGGCAGGGTGCCCGGGTCGGCGGCGATCCGCACCGAGTAGGTGAGGCCGGCCGCCGCGGCGGCCGGCGGCAGTGCCAGCCGCAGGTAGTCGCCGGCCGGGTCCGCCCCGCCGGTCCAGCCGCACGGCAGGTAAGTGCCGCCGTTCACCGAGCAGGTGGCGTGCAGCCCCGCCGCGACCCCCGACGAGGTGTAGCCGCCGGCGGGCAACTGGTCGGCGGGGAAGGCGAGTTGCGCCATGACCGGGCCCGGGGTGCCGGCCGGCAGGGTGGCGTGGAAGGTGGTGGTCACCGGGTCGGCCCCGGCACTGACCACCGGCACGCCGTACTGGACGGCCGTCCCCGGGGCGGCCGCGGGGACCGCGTCCTGACCGGAGGCGGAACGCGCCTGGACGGCGTGCGAGGCGGGCTGTTCCCGGCCCCCCGCCAGCGCCGGCGAGGCGGCGCCCAGCGGGACGAGCACGGCGGCCGCGGCGACCGCGGCGAGGCGGCGCCCGGACGGATAGCGCATACGTCGAGTCACGGCAGGTTCCCCCCTAGAAGAGCACGGTGTAGATGTTCCAGCCGGCACCGACGGACGTGCGGGCGCCGGGGACGCCGAGCATCGCCTCGTCGTACCACCACAGGCGCCCGGAGCGGTCGCGCGCGAACAGGGAGTCCCCGGATCCGTAGTGGCCGATCATGGTGCCGCTGAACGCGGTGTAGGCATTCCAGCCGCCGCCCACCTTGAGGCGCGGCATGAACGGGTCGGTGGCGTGCGGGTCGATGGCGGGCCAGTACGACCACAGCACCCCCGCGGCGTCGCGCGCCACGACACCGCCGCCGTACGCGGTGATCGAGGTGTAGGCGTTCCAGCCGCCGCCGACCTTCAGCCGCGCGGCGAAGGGCCGTGCGGGGTTCCCGGTCGCCCGGTACCGCCACAGCGTGCCGCTGCGGTCGCGGGCCACCAGGTCGCCTGCCCGGTACCGCTCGCCGGAGATCGCGCTCAGCGCGGTGTAGGCGTTCCAGCCGCCGCCGACCTTCACGCGCGACTTGAAGGGCTGCGCGGGGTTGCCGCTGTGCGCGTAGTACCAGAGCACGCCGGCCTTGTCGCGGGCGACCAGGTCGCCCTGCGCGTCCGCGCTCTGGCCGCCCAGCGGGACGATGGCGGTGTAGGCGTTCCAGCCGCCGCCGACCCTGGCCCGCGGCTTCAGCGGGACGTGCGTCAGATAGGTGTCGTTGCCCTCGTAGCGCCACAGCACGCCCGCGGTGTCCCGGGCGTAGAGCGCTCCCCGGTAGGCGGCCGGCATGACGCCCGTGCGGTACTGGATCTGCGCGCCGCCGACGGCCAGCGCGTTGCCGTCCGCGTCCGTCACCTCCATCCAGCCGTGCAGCAACTGGTCCTCGGGCAGGGCGCCGTAGTCGGCGGACATCCGCACGTCGTAGGTGATCGTGCCGCCGGCGTCCGCGGCGGGCAGCGGCACGCGCAGGTAGGAGGCGAGCGGGTCGTCGTCCGACGGGATGTCCGCGGTCCAGTCGCACGCCTGGTACGGTCCGCGGTTCACCGAGCAGGACGCGTGCAGGCGGGTGGCGACCCGCCAGGACGTGACGCCGGCGCCCGGCAGCTGGTCGGGGTCGAAGGCGAGCAGCGCCGACACCCGGCCGGTGGTGCCGGCCGGCAGGGTCGCGGTGAAGCGCGTGGTCACCGGGCTTGCTGCGCCGGTCAGTTCGGGCACGCCGTTCTGGACGACGGACCCGGTGGGGATCGCGGGAACGGCCCGGCCGTGCGGGGCCGGCGCCGCCGCGGCTGCGGATCCTGTCGCGGGTACGGCTGTTGACGCGGGTGGCCGCGGGCCTGCCGGGACGGCCAGCGCGGGCGCGGCCAGGGCCAGCGGCAGCGACACGGCGAGCGCCGCGAGTGCCGGCACCCTGCTTTTGGGCATGCGTGATCTACGGTTGGACATCGGGAAAGCCCCCCCTGGGCTGAGAACGTGCTCGGTCGGCGGCCTTGGCCGACTGCCCCGTGAGCCGCCTGTGTTGGTTGGACACGCGCCTGCGGCGGGAGGTTGCACGGCGGCGTCTTCCACTTGTCCCGGGGGCCGTCTCCCGGCCACCTGCCGTCCATCCAGGGGCCGTTCGGGCACCGCCGGGAGGGCGGAGAGCGCGGCGGCATATCCGCCCGGCACACGTCGAAAGCGCATGCGAACGGGATGGGTCAACGGTAATACGCCATGAAACGCCACCCCTGAAGGGCTGCTGCAGACGTAGCCGTTGACGCTTTTCGGCGTTGTAGTGGTGTGGCGCACGGCTCTTCCACGCGCCGCACGCCGCGCCCAATCCCACGCGAGGAGGGTTTGCCTTGTCGGACATCAGCGGGTCGCAGCACCCCCGTCCCAGCGCGGACGGCGAACTGCCGCCGCCGTGCGACCTGGTGACCGTGCCGTCCCGGCAGGGTCTGGAGGCCGTCGACATCCTGCGGCTGAGCACCGGCCTCGGCCCGGTCCTGCACGACAGCACCGGCACCAGCCTCGGCTTCCTGGTACCGCCGGGCACCGCCGACTGCTGGGACCTGCCGGGCAGTTCGTGCACCCGTACGGACGGGCGAGGCGTCATGATGGACGGTCCGCCGCCCGTCCGGGACACCGGCTGGCTGATGCCGCCGCCCGCCGGGACCTCCGTCACCGATCCGGTGGTGCTGCGCGCGGCGCTCGGCGAGGCCGCCCGCACCATCGAACTCGCCGACGGCCTGCGCACCAGCGGACCGGACGACGCGCAGCCCGCCTGACCGTCCGGGTCACCTGGCCGTGGCCGCAGCCGTGGCCGTAGCCGGATCCGTGTCCGGATCCATGGCCGAAGCGGTGGCATCGCTGCCGCTGCCGCAGCCGGTGGACCGGCGGTGCCCGTCGACCCGTGCGCCCGGGGACGGGCGGCCCCCCGCGGACACCGGCCCGAGGGCACCGCGCGGCGATCCCGCGGCGGCCCGGCGATAATCGGAGCATGGCAGGCAGACGGCAGGGCGGCGGCAGGACCCGGGACCGGGAGACGATCTCGGCACCCGTGGACGGCGGCCAGGCCGAGCTGCGGCCCGACCGCGAGCGCCCCCGGGCCTGGACGCTGCTGCTCGACGGCGCGCCGCAGTCGTACGTCGACCTGGCCGACCCCGGCCACCTCGACTTCGCGTACCAGCGCACGCTCGGCCACGTCATCGACCTGGTCGCGCCCCCGGGGCGGCCCGTGCGGGTGGTGCACCTCGGCGGCGGGGCGCTGACCCTGGCGCGGTACACCGCGCACACCCGGCCCCGCTCCACCCAGCAGGCGGTCGAGGCGGACACCGCGCTCACCGAACTGGTCCGCGCCCACCTGCCGCTGGACCGCACCTGGCGGATCAAGGTGCGCGGCGGCGACGCCCGCGCGGGACTCGCCAAGTTGCCCGAGGACTGGGCCGACCTGGTCATCGCCGACGTCTTCGCGGGCGCCCGCACGCCCGCGCACCTGACGACCGCCGAGTTCCTGGCCGAGGCGCGGCGGGTGCTCGCGCCCGGCGGCTGGTACGCGGCCAACGTCACGGACGGCGGCCCGCTGGCCTTCCTGCGCGGCCAGATCGCCACGCTGCGGGACGCCTTCGCGGAGGTCGCGCTGGCCGCGGACCCGGCGGTGCTGCGCGGCCGGCGGTTCGGCAACATCGTGCTGCTGGCCGCGGACGGCCCGCTGCCCGTCGCCGAGTTCACCCGCCGGGTGGCCACCGACCCGCACCCCGGCCGCGTCGACCACGGCCGCCCCCTCGCAGACTTCGCCGCCGGCGCCCCCGTCGTCACCGACACCACCGCGGCCCCCTCCCCCCAACCCCCCGCCCGCACCTTCGACTGAGCACGGCCCTTTCCCAGGGACGGCCCCGATCGGGCCATGCGGAGTCGGGGTCGGGGCCGTGCAGCCCCCGGGCCTCGTCGAGCCCGCCGGTCGCTGGTTCTCGGTGGGGGCCGTGGCGTGCCAAACGACGGTGCGGGGAGTTGGCCGTTCGACGTCCGGCGTGAACGTTGCCGTCAACGGGCCCGTTGGGGCGGGTGCTTGCCGGGGAGGGGGTGGGTCAGCCCTCGAAGGCCTGGACGGTTGG
>WRCZ01000332.1 GCA_009783685.1 Actinomycetes bacterium | reverse complement strand
GGGGGCGACGGCCTCGACGCAGCCGATGGTGTGCCAGGCGTCCCGCCCGGCACCGGGCCAGTCGTTGGCGGAGGGCCCGACCGAGACGCCCATCCGCGGGGGCGCGACCGTGGTCCCGACGCCGCGGCGGCGCTGCAGCCGGCCCTCCAGCTCCAGTTGTTCGAGCGCCTGGCGCAGCGTGGCGCGGGCGACTCCGAAGCGGGCGGCGAGGTCGCGCTCGTTGGGCAGGATCTCGCCGACTTCGAACTCGGAGTCGAGGGCGTCGATCAGCACGGTCTTCAGGTGCCAGTACTTCGGCTCCTGCACCGCTTCGAGCTGCGTGGTCCCCACCCTGTCCTCGCAATCACCCATGGTCCGCGGCCGGTGCGGCCGGCTCTCGAGGCGCCGGTGGACCGCTTGTCCAACCTTGTTTAGGAACCCCTGTTTATTAAAGGTCCTTGCACTACTGGGACCATAGAGCGCGGGCGCGAACTTGGTCAAGACCAATCCTCGTTTCCCGCCCAGGGCGGCCGGAACCGGATACATGAGACGTTCATGCGGTGTTGACGGGGCGCTGCGATAGCGTTCGTGATCTCCACGGGACGTGAACGGCAGGTCCCGGGCACCGGGAGGGAACGTCGATGGAGCAGGTCACGGTGGTGACGGGCGGCAGCCGGGGCATCGGCGCCGCGGTGGCGGTGCGGCTGGCCGCGGCCGGCCATCGTGTCGGCATCGGCTACGAGCGGGCCGCGGACAAGGCGGAGGAGGTGGCCCGCGCGGTGCGCGAGACCGGCGGCCAGGCCCTGGTCCACCAGGTGGACACCAGCGACGAGGCGCAGGTCGACGCCTTCTTCGACGCCGTGCGCGACGGTCTGGGCCCGGTCACCGGGCTGGTCAACAACGCGGGCGTCACCGGACCGCTGGGCCGCTTCGCCGAGACCGGAGTCGAGGTGATCCGGCGGGTGGTGGACGTGAACGTGATGGGCGCGATGATCTGCGCGCGCCGGGCCGTCCGGGAGATGTCCACCGCCTACGGCGGCAAGGGCGGCGCGATCGTGAACATCTCCTCGGGCGGCGCGACGCTGGGCAGCCCCGGCGAGTACGTGCACTACGCGGCGAGCAAGGCGGCGGTCGACGCCATGACCGTGGGCCTGGCCAAGGAGCTGGCCCAGGAGGGCGTGCGGGTCAACTCCGTGCAGCCCGGCATGATCGTCACGGACATCCACGCCGCGATGGGCGACCCGGAGCGTCCCTGGCGCAACCCCGACCGCATCCCGATGCGCCGTCCCGGCGAGCCGGACGAGGTCGCGGGCGCGGTGGCCTGGCTGCTGTCACCGGAGGCGTCGTACACCACCGGCGCGGTGCTGAGGGTCGCCGGCGGGCTGTGAGGGGCACCGGCGGACGGTGAGGTCGGCCGCCCTCTCCCCTTTTTGGGCCTTCTCGACCGGCCCCGGGCATTGACGTGACCATGGCCGAAACTGGACGGTGATACGGGGTAACGCCGCGGTAACCCGCGCGTGTCCCGGCACGGGCACAATCCGTGTCCGCCCGCCTGTTCGCCGTCCGGGCCGGCCCGCGCGAACGGGCCGGCCGAGCCCGAAGGAGCACGATGCCCGGAACCCCCGTGGACACCGTGAAGGCCACGTCCGCACCTCCGCCCGCAGGCCGCGGGCTCGACCGCTGGTTCCGCATATCCGAGCGCGGCTCGACCCCGGGCCGGGAGGTCCGGGGCGGCCTGGCCACGTTCTTCACGATGGCCTACATCCTGGTGCTCAACCCGATCATCCTCGGCAGTGCCGCGGACAAGTACGGGCACCACCTGTCCTCGGCCCAACTGGTCACCGCCACCGCGCTGGTGGCGGCGGTGATGACGGCCGTGATGGGCGTCGGCGGCAACCTGCCGCTGGCCATCGCGGCCGGCCTGGGCCTCAACGCCGTGGTGGCCTTCCAGCTCGCCCCGCGGATGAGCTGGCCGGACGCCATGGGCCTGGTGGTCCTGGAGGGCCTGCTGATCTGCGTGATGGTGGCCACCGGCCTGCGCGAGGCGATCATGAACGCCATCCCGCAGGCGATCAAGCAGGCCATCAGCGTGGGCATCGGCCTGTTCATCGCGTTCATCGGCTTCATCGACGCGGGCTTCGCCAGCCGCATCCCGGACGCCGCCAGGACGACGGTGCCGGTCCAGCT
The DNA here is from genome assembly GCA_009783685.1 of Actinomycetes bacterium. GTDB lineage: Bacteria > Actinomycetota > Actinomycetes > Streptomycetales > Streptomycetaceae > Actinacidiphila. Next base: position 5,080 of record WRCZ01000332.1, on the reverse strand, counting down.
GGGCGGGACCGGGACGCTGACCGGCTGGCCGGTGCTGGTGTTCTGCCTGGGCGTGCTGCTGACCGTCGCGCTGGTCGCCCGGCGGATCAAGGGCGCGATCCTGATCAGCATCGTGGCGATGACGGTGGTGGCGATCATCGTCAACGCCGTCGCGGACATCCCCGCCGCGGCGTGGGGTCTGACCGTCCCCAAGGTCCCGCACGACGTGGTGGCCACCCCCGACTTCGGGCTGATCGGCCACTTCAGCCTGCTCGGCGGGTTCTCCGCGGCGGGCGTGGTCACCGCGTCGCTGTTCGTCTTCACCCTCGTGCTGTCCGACTTCTTCGACGCGATGGGGACGATCGTCGGCATCTCGAACGAGGCCGGGCTGCTGGACGACCGCGGGCGGGTGCCGAACATCGGGCGGGTGCTGTTCATCGACGGCGCGGCGGCCGTGGCCGGCGGCGCCGCGTCCTGCTCCTCCAACACCGCCTATGTCGAGTCGGCGGCCGGGGTCGGCGAGGGCGCGCGCACCGGGCTGGCCAGCGTGGTGACCGGGGCGCTGTTCGCCGTGGCCCTGTTCCTGGCGCCGCTGGCCGCGGTGGTTCCCTCCCAGGCGGCGGCGCCGGCGCTGGTCGCGGTCGGCTTCCTGCTCATGGCGCAGGTCAGGAACATCGACTGGACCCAGTACGACATCGGCATCCCGGCGTTCCTGACGATCGCCGTGATGCCGTTCACCTACAGCATCACCAACGGCATCGGCGCCGGGTTCCTGTCCTACGTCGCCATCAAGACGGTGCTCGGCAAGTGGAGGGAGGTGCACCCGCTGGTGTGGGGCGTGTCGTTGTGCTTCGTCGCCTACTTCGCCATCGACCCGCTGCAACAGCTGCTGGGCGCCAAGTAGCAGCGGCCGAGGCGGCGCTCGGCGCCGGCAGGAGGAGGGGACCCGCGGGCGCCGAGCGGTACGGCGCCCCGACCGGGACGGGGGCGCCCGGTCGGGGCTGCTGGCCGGGCCGGCGACACGCACCGGCCCGTACTGTCACAACTCCCCCCAACCCGGAGGAGTTCCCGGTGGACGCGAAGGAATTCACCGGGACTCCCCCGCCGCCGTGCCGGGCCCTACTCGGCGGCGGATGCCGGTGCCCGCCCCCGGATCAGACCGGGTCGTCGGCGGGCAGGTGGGCGATCAGTCCTGCCGCCTCCTCGCGGCAGGAGTCGGCCTCCGGCGTGTCGATCCCCTCGTACTCGGCGGCGGCCGCCTCGGCGCTCCTGCGGGCGTCGGGCAGCCGGTCGAGCGCAGACTCCAGGCGGGCGGCCAGCAGCAGCGCGGACGCCCGGTCGTCGCGGCCGGCCGGGCCCAGCGGCGCGAGGACCCCGCCGGCCCGGCCCACCAGGGCGAGAGCCGCGTCGTAGGCGGGCCGCGGGTCCTCCTGGGCGGCCGTGCGGACCACCATCTCGGCCGTCTGCCGGTAGGTGTCGGCCAGCGCCAGGCCCAGGTCGACGGTGTCCGGCCCGTTCTCCGCCGCCTCCAGCGACTCGCGGGCGCACACCAGCGCACCGGTCATGTACGCGTGGGCGGCCGGGAGTCCGCCGCGTCCGTCGGCCAGCTCGATCCAGGCTCTCGCCCGCAGCGTCCTGACGACCGCCAGCGCGGCCTGCTGGGCGTCGCCGGGGCCGGCCGACGGCAGTTCCCCGACCGCGCGCCACAGCTCCTCGGCGCGGGCGTACGCCTGCACCGCCTCGTCGTGCAGGCCGGCCCGGTTCAGCGCGTCGGCGGCGAGGTTGGCGAGCATGGCGTGGTCGTGCGGGTCGTCCCAGCCCTCGGCGACCCGGGCGGCCAGCAGGAACTGCTCCGCGGCCTCCCGGCTCTCGCCGAGATCGAGGTGGCACTCGGCGAGCCACCAGCGCGCCTGGACGTACTCCCCTTCGTCGTGGGCGAGTTCGAGGTCGGGCATGACCGACTCCAGGACCGAGGCGGCCTCGCCGGCGCGGCCCAGCCGGCGCAGGGCCCCGCCGAGACGCAGCCGCGCGCTGGCCCCGAGCCCCTCGCTGTCCCCCGCGTCGTCGGCCCACTGCGCGGCCTCCAGGGCCTGCCGCACCACCGCCTCGTCGTCGCCGAGGAGGGCGTGGCCCTGGGTGGCGATCATGTGCAGGTGGGCGCGGTGCGGTGCCTCCAGGACCTCGCCGCCGTGGCCGAGGGCGGCGAGCGCCCAGCGGGATGCGCCGGCCGGATCGTCCTGCCGCAGGGCCAGTTCGGCGAGCGCGGCCTCGGGTTCGACGGCGTACCAGGGCTGTTGGGCCTCCAGGTGGAGGGCGGCGGCGCGGGTCAGCAGGGCGACCGCCTCGGGGCCGTCGCCGCGGCCGGCGGCCAGCCGTCCCAGCAGGATGGCGGCGTCGGCCATCCGTCCGGCGACCCCGGGCTCCGTGCGGTGCCGGGCGCCGAGCGCCAGCGCCTCCTCGGCCTGCGCCGCGACGGCCGCCAGGGCGTCGTCCCGCCGCTCGGGGTCGCCGGCCTGCTGGAGCAGGATGCGGCAGCGCATCAGCTGCGCCCCGAGGTGCTGCCGGGGAGTGGCCCGGTCGAGGTCCAGGAGCCGCTCCAACCGGGCGCACTGCTCGTCCGCGGCCGCGAGCGCCGGGGCGACGGTGCTGCTGCTCATCGCCCGGGCGTAGGCGGCGCGGACCCGGCACGCGGCGGCCTCGCCGTGGTCGCCCCCGGCCTCGAACTGCTCGGCGGCGGCGTGGAAGAGCGCGAGGGCCCGCTCGGGCTCGCCGATGGCGGCCATGGCCGCGTAGTCGGCGATCTCGGCGCGGGCGAGCGCGTCGGGCTCCGTGCCGGTGCGTTCCGCGGCGGCCTCGACCGCTGCCCAGGCTTCCCGCGCCCGGGGGTGCCCGGCCTCGCTCAGCCGCCGCGCCTCGGCGACGAGCGCGGGCACGTCGTCGGCCGCGCCGGATGCGGCACTGCCCGCGACCGCTTCGGCGGCGGGCCCGGCGACCTGCTCCGGCGCGGCGGATCCGGCGGGCCGGTCCGGGGTTTCGGCGCCCTGGCGGGGCGGGGCGCTCCCGTCGAGCACGGCGGGGCCCGACAGCGGCGCGGCCCGCAGGCCCAGCGGGAGCCGGGCGGTGAACGGCCGCTGGGCCATCCGGGCGCGCACGCCCTCCGACACCGCCGTGCTGCCGTTGCGGGTGTCGAAGCGCGCGGCGAGGTCGAGGGCGCGCTCGGTGGCGTGCCGGTGGAGACGTGCGGCGGTCCACGCCTCCGCGCCGGGCCCGGGGACCGGCTGGTCGGCGTGGCCGAGGGCGACGACACGGCCGGTGAGCAGCGCGGTGACGGCCATGTGGTCCATCAGGCTGTCGGGGTCGCCGGTGGTGGTGAAGTGGGCCGGCTGCGCGGCCAGGATCTCCAGGCCGCGGGGCTCGTTGCCGGTCAGGGCGCAGAACTCCACGTGCCGGGCGACGGCCGAGCGCATGCTCTCCATGGACCGCACCATGCGGTAGCCGCGCAGGTGGTGGGCGCGGGCGGTGTCGTCGCGCCCGAGGCGCAGCAGCGGCAGCAGCGAGGAGGCGAGCACGGCGTGCGGTTCGTGGGCGCAGTGCAGTTCGCCGTCGAGCACCGGCTGCCAGCTGGCGAGCGCCTCCTCGTCGCGTGCCCGGCCGGCCTGCCAGCTGCCGCGCAGGTGCAGTTCGCAGGCATGGCAGTCGGTCATCTCGTCGCGGTCGGCGGACTGCCAGGCGGCGTAGGCGCGTTCGGCACGGGCCGTGTCGCCGATGTGCCGGGCGATCCTGAACTCGCTCTGGCGCACGGCGCGTTCGGAGTGCCCGGCCAGGCGGTAGCGGTGCTCCATCTCGGCCTGCCACTTCTCGATGGCGGCGAGCGGGATGTGCGGCTGGTCGAGCATGCCGCTGGAGACCCACTTGAAGTACCAGTGCAGGCTGTGGGACGCGAACTCGTCGAAGTCCGCGGGGTTCTCGTCCCACATCCGCAGCGCCTTGGCGAACGGCACGAACTTCTTGTCGGACTCGGAGCTGTAGTTGTAGGCGGTGAGCAGGTTGAACAGGGCCTCGATCAGCAGCGGCCGGTCGCCGGTGCGCTCGGCCTCCTCGGCCAGGCGTTCGGCGTGGGCGTTGCGGGCCGGGCCCTCGCACTCGGCGCGGTTCTCCTCCAGCGCCTGGCGGAGGGCGTCGGCGTCGCGGGCGGGCGTGCTCATCGGCCCTCCTCCCGTTCGCCGTCGTGGTGGGTGGCCCACTGGAGCAGGTCCAGGAAGGCGCGGTTGAGCAGGGCGGAGTCGGCGGGGCGCAGCGGGCGCTGGGCCCGCAGCAGCGCCTGCCCGTACAGCGCCTCGACGGCGGTGCCGACGAGTTCGCGGGTGGGCAGGGTGCTGATCGTGCGGACCAGCGGGTTGAGGTGGTTGAGCACCAGCCGGGCGCGGGGCGCGCTGCCGCGCAGGCTGCCGAGGATGCCGGCCCACAGGTCGTCGGCCTGCTCCTGCTCGTCCTCGCGGGCCCGTTCGTGCCGGGCCGAGCGGTCGTCCAGGTGGAGGGCGGGGACGGACAGCGGGTGGAAGGTGCGCAGCGCGACGTCGCAGCCGAGCGGGTCGAGGGTGTCGCGCGCGGCGCTCAGGAAGCCGGCCAGCGCGAGTTCCTCGCCGGGGTCGACAGTGTCCAGGTGCGCGGTGACGGTGTCCGCGTCGAGTTCGGCGACCGGCGTGCCGGGCAGCACCAGCGGCAACTGCTCGACGAGTTCGGCGTCATAGGTGTAGCCGCCGTTGACCACGCCCATGCCCTGGGCGCCGGCGATCGCCGCGACCTGGCGGAACTCCTCGACGGTGCGGGTGAAGTGGACGGTGGGGTGGCGGCGGGCGAACTCCTCCAGCGACATCGGGCCGTCGGTGGTCTCGAACGGCAGCCAGGGCAGCATCACCCGCAGCAGGTCGGGGTCGTGCCGGGCGAGCGTCTTGACGCCGAGGTGGTGCACGCCGAGGAACCGCGCGAGGCGGTCGGGCTCGGCGGCGGCGAGCCGGGTGATCCAGCCGCGGATGCGCTCGCCGAGCGCGTCGCGCACCGCGGCGAGCGTCTCGTCCGCGTACAGCGTCTCGCGCGAGGC
>WRCZ01000331.1 GCA_009783685.1 Actinomycetes bacterium | reverse complement strand
CTCCCTCGGTGGCGACGAAGCCGGGCAGCACGCACACCACGCGCACGCCGCTGCCGCCCACTTCCACGGCCAGCCCGCGGCTGTACGCGTTGAGTGCCGCCTTCGCCGCCGCGTACGACGCCTCGGCGGTCTGCGGGAGGCGGCCGGCGATCGAGGAGACGTGCACCACGACGCCGAAGCCGCGCTCGACCATCCCGGGAACCAGGGTCCGGTCGAGCCGGACGGCGCTCAGCAGGTTCATGTCGAGGTCGGCGCGCCAGGAGGCGTCCGACCGCTTCAGGGTCGGCGTCGGGGCGGTCGCGGCTCCCGCGTTGTCGACCAGGACGTCGACGCCTCCGACGGCGTCCAGCACCCGCCGGCCGAGTTCCGCCACCCCCTCCTCCGACCGCAGGTCGGCGGGGATGAAGGCGGCCGGCATGTCGTCCGGGGGCGCGGTCCGGGAGGCCGTCAGGACCGTGGCGCCGGCCGCGGCGAAGCGTCGGGCGGTCGCCGCGCCGAGCCCGCGGCTGCCCCCGGTCACCAGGACCCGCAGGCCGCCGAGCCCCTCGTCCAGAACCGTCATGGCCTACTCCTTCGGTAAAGTGAACCGGACTCCGGAACTGTACCCATAAACGGAACCCGACTCACCTTAGGGAGGACTGTTGCCCTCGTCACATCCGACGCCCTCGTCACGGCCGATGCGCGCCGACGCCCGGCGCAACCGCGAGGCGCTCCTGGCCGCGGCACGCGAGGCGTTCCTGACCGGCGACGCCGACGCCCACGTGGAGGAGATCGCCCGGCGCGCGGGGGTGGCGGTGGGCACGCTCTACCGGCACTTCGAGACGCGGGAGGCGCTCGTCGCCGAGGTGTACCGCCAGGAGGTCGCCGCACTCTGCGCCGCCCCGCCCCGCCTCCTCGCGGAGTACCCCCCGGACGAGGCGCTGCGCCGCTTCCTGCTGCTGCTCGTCGAGCACTCGGCGGTGGGCAAGGGCATGGGTGAAGCGCTGGAGAGCATCATGGCGACGGACTCCCCGGTCTTCGACGACGCGCGCACCGAGATGGCGCGCGCTCTCGACGCGTTGCTCGCCGCGGGCGTCGCGGCCGGCGCCGTGCGCGACGGGGTGAGCGGACGCGTCCTGCTGCGCGCGCTCGGCGGGATCTGCGGGATGCGGGCGAAGGGATGGGAGGACGACGCGGTGCGCATCACCGCGATCCTCCACGACGGGCTGCGCTACGGCGCGAAGCACCCCGGCTGACGGGCCCGCACGGGGCTGCACGAGCAAGGGGCCGCGAGGGACCGCGAGGACGTCACTCGGTGACCTTGGCGACGAACCGGGTGAGGTGGGTGACGGTGCGCCGGACCTTCTCCTCCAGGGTCAGCGACTCGGGCAGCCGCGCCCCGACACCGGCGTCCTTCTTGCCCCGCACGTACAGCGAGCAGGCGAGGTCGCTGCAGATGTAGGCGCCCACGCTGTTTCCGCGCCGGCCGGCCCGGCCCGGCTTGGTGGCGACCATGAGCGAGACGCCCCCGCTGTGCACGGTCATGCACATCGAGCACATGCTGCGGCGCGTCTGCCACGGCGAGACCCCGGGAGCGCGCAGGACGAGCGCCACCAGGCGGCCGTCCACCTCGGTGGCGAGGTAGGCGCGCTCGGGCGCCTGGGCGTCCCGCCAGCCGAAGAAGTCCAGGTCGCCCCAGGGCCGCTCGGCCAGGTCGCGCGGCACGGACAGGCGCTTCGCCTCGCCCTTGCTGCAGTTCACGAAGGCGGCACGGATCTCCTGCTCGGTCAGTGGCTTCATACACACCAGGCTAGATTGCCTAAATACTTTAGGCAAATGGGATAAGGGTGTCGACAGATGGGAGCGGGTTCATGGTGGGTGTGCCGTTCCCCGGGCGTTCCTCCGGTGTTCGCCGGAAGCCGCACACCGGCTGATAGGACTCCGGAGGTACACGCGGCACACCTGCCGCGGCTTCGGGTGGGGGATCTTGTGGCAGAGCGGGACGGGGACATGCGGCAGCGCGGCGCGCGGGCACGGATCGGTGCGGGGCTGGCCGTCCCGGCACTGGCGGCGGCCCTGGCGGTCACGGGCTGCTCGGCCCAGGGAAAGGCGCAGAGCACACCGGCGGCCGCGGCGCCGAAGGCGACGACGTCGGCCGCCGCCACCCCGCCGGCGCCCACGACGACCACGGCTCCGCCGGTGACCGGGCGGGTGGCGAACGGCGTGCACACCGGCGATCTGCGCTTCTTCTTCCTGCCGGCCCCCGAGGGTGCCGTGCCGCTCGGCGATCCGGACGGCGACCCGCTCACCCCCGTGAACGTCGTCGGCAACCCGGACGAGGCGGCGTCGGCGGCGATGCTCGACCGGTACCACTACCGCAAGGGCTACTCCCGCTCCTACAGCGCACCCGGCGGCCAACGCCAAGTCACCCTCAAACTGGCCCAGTTCGGCAGTCCGTCGCTCGCCGCGGACTACTACCGGAACCACCACTACAGCGGGTCCGGGATCCGCCCGCTGAAGCTGGACGAGCCGTTCCCCGTGGGCGCGCAGCAGACCGTCGCGGGCTCGCAGTACCGCGAGTTGCTCGCCGACACCTACGTGGGCGACGTCCAACTCTCGGTCGTCGTCAAGTCCTTGACCGACGCGATGCCGTCCCGCACCGAGCTGGCCACGCTGCTCGAAGCCCAGTACCAGCGCCTCAGGACCGGCCGCTGACCCGCTGCCGGCCGGCCGCCGAGGGGGCGGCAGAAGGGCGGCGGGTCCGGCGACGTCCCCCGTCAGGCGTCGAGGAAGGCCAGGAGGACGGCGGCCTCGGCGCGCAGCACGGTGGCGCGGTCGGTGTGCGCGGGGTCGGTCAACCGGTCCGCGGCCGCGAGGCGTTCGTCGGCCTCGGCGCGGACGGCCGCCGCCACCTCGTCCTCGCTCAGCTCGCGCCGTGCCGCTTCGGTGGCGCCCGGTCCGACCGGCGACTGTTCGAGAGCCAGGCCGCGCAGCGCGGACTCGTCCACGGGCACGGCCTCGGCGTTGTCCAGCGTGCCGAGGGCCGAGCGCAGGGCGCTGACCGCGACCTTGTCGCGGGCGCGCATCGCTTCCCGCAGGGCCTGACGCATCCGGACGCGAAGAGACATGCCGCCGACCCTACGACGGCGCCCCGGGGACCTCAAAGCGATATTGCCGCAGCTCAGCGGGCCGGCTTCCGCCGACCGGCGGACCGGCGCCGCGGGCGGGAGGGGCCGCCGGCGCCGGGAGGCGCACGACACGCGGGGCGGTGCGCGTTCACACGCTGACGGCCGACAACGGTCGCGCTGGTGGCCCTGCCCGGCGGGCGTCGTCTTGCGGGGCGGGCTTACGTGGTCGATGGCCGGCACATGCCTGTCACCCCGTCAGGTACCGGTGAGGCCACGGCGGCCCGCCGGCACCGAGCAAGAGAAAGAGAACCCATGAGGCTTCAAGTCCCACGTATGGCAGCCGTGGCGGTCACCGCGGCCGCCGCGCTGCTGGTGGCAGGCCAGGCCGCTTCCGCCATGCCGGCCGGCGGACCCAGCGGCCACGGCGGGAGCAAGGGGAGCGCCAAGCCGTTCCTCGGCCCCCTGCACACCGTCAACACCGTCGCCTCGACCATTCCCCGCAACAAGGACGTCAACCCGTACGGCACCGTCGTGATCCAGAAGAGCACGGGGCGCCTGCGCAGCGGCAACGTGCTGGTGAGCAACTTCAACAACGCCGCCAACCTCCAGGGCACCGGGACCACGCTGGTGCAGGTCGACCCCAAGAAGCGGACCACGCGCCTGTTCGCGCAGATCAACCCGAAGCGCCTGCCCGGAGCGTGCCCGGGCGGCGTCGGGCTGACCACCGCGCTGTCCGTCCTGCCGGGCGGCTGGGTGGTGGTGGGCAGCCTGCCCACCGCCGACGGCAGCTCCGCCACGGCGCAGGCCGGCTGCCTGATCGTCCTGGACAACCGCGGCAAGGTCCGTGAGACGTTCAGCGGCAAGGGGATCAACGGCCCCTGGGACATGACCGCGACCAGCCGCGGCAACCGCTCCGACCTGTTCGTCACCAACGTCCTCAACGGCACCGTCGCCGGCGGCGGCGCCGTCGTGAACCAGGGCACCGTCCTGCGCATCAGCCTGCAACTGCGCGGTGACAGGCCGCCGGTCAGGGTCGCCACCACCACCATCGGCTCGGGATTCGCCCAGAAGACCGACCCGGCGGCCCTGGTCATCGGGCCGACGGGCGTCGGGCTGCGGGGCAAGACGCTCTACGTGGCCGACTCCGTGGAGAATCGGATCACCGCGATCCCGAACGCGCTGGACCGGCGCACCAGCGCCGGCACCGGCAGGGTCGTCACGACGGACCAGAACCTCAACGGCCCGCTCGGCCTGGCCATCGCCCCCAACGGGAACATCCTCACCGTCAACAGCGGCGACGGGAACATCGTGGAGACCACGCCCCGCGGCGCCCAGGTGGCGGTGCGCACCCTCGACTCCAGCGGCACCCCGCCCGGAGCCGGCGCCCTGTTCGGACTCGCCGTGGCCACCTGCCCCGACCGGGTCTACTACGTGGACGACGCCTCCAACTCGCTGAACGTGCTCAGCCGCCCGTGACACGCCCCACCCGGAGAGGCGCGCGCCCCGACACCACCCAGGTCCGGGGCGCGGCGCACCGGGCGGTGTCACCGGCTCCGCCCCCGGCCCACCGGCCGGGGGCACGGCCAGGCTCCGGCCCACCGGCCGGAGGCGCGGTCAGACTCCGCCGCCGGGACCGGGCCCGTACGAGCGCGGCGCATGGTCGTCGCCCCCGTACAGGCCCGGGGTGCGGCCGCCCCACGGATACGTGACGTCGCCGGTGCCCGCCGCCCCGCGCGCCTCGTCCGGCCGGCTCCCGGCCAGGCCCGGCCGGGGGGCCGGCCCGGCGGGCGGCACGTACAGGGCGGGTCCGTTCGGTGGATGGGACGGCGGAACGTACGGCGCGGGTCCGGCGGGCAGGGGCCCGGACGGCAGCGGCCCGGCGGGGCCCGGCGGCACGGTGAGGCTGCCGTAGCGCTCCATGCGCTGCCAGCGGAGCCGGGTGCCGGCCAGCGCGGTGGCCACGGACTGGATGACGACCAGGTACATCAACTGCCGGTAGAGGAACTGCTGGAGCGGCAGCGTCCACAGCGGCCCCATGCGTTCGCCGTCCAGCCGGAAGGCGTAGGCGCTGATCACCGCCTGCAGCAGCAGGAAGCCCAGCCACAGGCCGATGATCCGCACCGGGTCGAGGAAGACCAGGCCGTACACGGCGAAGACGTCGACGACCGGGGCGACCAGCGGCAGCAGGACCTGGAACAGCAGCAGGTAGAGCAGGCCGCGGCGGCCCAGCTTGCCGGCCTGCCCGGTGGCGGCCACCGCGCGGCGGTGCTTCCACATCGCCTGGAGCGTGCCGTAGCACCAGCGGTAGCGCTGCCGCCACAGGGCGCCGAGCGAGGCCGGGGCCTCGGTCCAGGCGACCGCGTCCTGCTCGTAGACGACGCGCCAGCCGTCCCGGCACAGCGCCATGGTCAGGTCGGTGTCCTCGGCGAGCGTCTCGTCGCTGACGCCGCCGACGCGCAGCAGCGCGCCGCGCCGGAAGGCGCCCACCGCGCCGGGCACGGTCGGCATGCACTGCCCGAGGTCGAACAGCCGCCGGTCGAGGTTGAAGCCGACGACGTACTCGATGTGCTGCCAACGCCCGAGCAGCCCGCGCCGGTTGACGACCTTGGCGTTGCCGGACACCGCGCCGACCCGGGGGTCGGCGAACGGCTGCACCAGGGCGCGCACCGCGTCCGGCTCGAAGACGGTGTCGCCGTCGACCATGACCAGCAGCTCGAACGACGCCGCGGCGACACCGGTGTTGAGCGCGGCCGGCTTGCCCGCGTTGGCCTGCCGGATCACCCGCACGTACGGCAGGCGCAGCGACTCGACCAGGTCGGCGGTGCCGTCGGTGGAACCGTCGTCGACCACGATGACCTCGACCGGATGGTCGGAGGCCAGCAGCGAGCGCACCGCGGCCTCGATCCCCGCGCTCTCGTTGAAGGCCGGGACGATGACGCTGACCGGCTCGACGACCGGCGGGCCCCACGCCCTGCCACGGCGGCGGGCATGCCGGCGGGCGGCGACGACCACCGCGGCGGCGCGCAGCACGGCGAGCCCGCCCGCGGCGAGCAGCAGCCAGCCGAGGACCCGCAGCACCCATCCGCTGGCGTCGAGGGTGCCGATCAGGGCGAGCCCGAGCCGGTGGTCGCCGGCCCCGGCCGGACGCACGACCCGCGCGGCGCCGACCGCGTCCGAGACGGTGGCGAACCGGTAGCCGCGCGCGGTGAGTCGTGGCAGCAGCCGGTCGAGGGCGGCGACCGTCTGCGCGCGGTCGCCGCCGCCGTCGTGCATCAGCAGGATCTGGCCCGCGCTGCCGTGCGGGGTGGCGTGGGCGACGATCGCGCCGACGCCGGGGCGCTGCCAGTCCTCGCTGTCGAGCGTGGTCAGCACGGTCAGGTAGCCGTGCTGCCCGGCCGCCTCGACGGCGTCCCAGTCGCGGTCGGACAGGGCGTCGTTGACGGACGAGTACGGCGGGCGCAGCAGGGAGCTGGTCCGCCCGGTGGCGCCGGCCAGGGCGAGTTGGGCCTCGCGCAGCTCCAGCGAGCGCTGCCAGGCCGGGATCCTGCCGAGGTTGGCGTGGGTGAAGGTGTGGATGCCGATCTGGTTGCCGTCGGCGAGGATCTGCCGCGCCAGCGCGGGGTGGGCGGCGACCTCGGTGCCGACCACGAAGAACGTGGCGTGCACGTGGTGGCGGCGCAGCACCGCGAGGATCCGCGGCGTCCAGCGGGGATCGGGGCCGTCGTCGAAGGTGAGGGCGATGGTGTGCGGCTTCGGACGGGCGGTGCGGGTGGGGGTGACGGCCGTGTCGATCACCGGGCCGCCGTGGGCGACGGCGGCCGGCACCCGGTCCGCCGGGCCCTGGCCGGAACCTGCGGCGTCGTCGCCGACCCCGAACATGTGCTGCGTGTAGCCCTGGATGAGGAGCGTCCCGGCCAGGGTGAGCACCAGGACGGTCAGCAGCAGCCAGTGGGTGCGCAGCGGTGCGTTGCGCACCACCCCGCGGCGGCCGCGGCCGCCGCGGCGCCCGGACGGCACTTCCTCGCGCGGTCTCATCCGTGGCCGTGCCCGGTGTGCGTGGGAGCCGGGTGCGTCACCTGGCTCTTGCCGCGCGTGACGGTCGGCGCGGCCGTCGCGGACGGCTTCGCGGCGCCCTTCGCCGTCGGGTG
>WRCZ01000330.1 GCA_009783685.1 Actinomycetes bacterium | reverse complement strand
GACCCCGAACGATCGGTGGCGTCGGAGGCCGCGGAGGCCGGACGATCGGCGGCGTCCGGGCCGGCCGACGCCGGACGGTCGGCGGCGCCGGGGGGTTGAGGTTCACGGCCGTCGGGTGCCGGGGCGTCGCGGTCGGCGGAGCCGCCGCCGGGCGGTGCGGCGGGCGGTGCGGCGGGCGGCCGCTCGGGGCGGGTCGCGGGCGCGCGGTGCTCGTCGGGCGCGCGGTGCTCGTCGGGCGCGGTGAAGGGCAGCCGGGCCAGCACCCGGAAGCCGCCGTCGGGCCGCTGCCCCGCCTCGGCCTCGCCGCCGAGCGCCGCCGCCCGCTCGCGCATCCCGACCAGCCCGTTCCCGCCGCCGCTGTCGCCGCCGGTGACGGCCGGCCCGTCGTCGTCCACCTGCACCTGGACGCTGCCCGGCCGGTAGGCGAGCCGGACGCGCGCGGCGCGCGAACCGGAGTGCCGGACGATGTTGGTCAGCGCCTCCTGGACGATGCGGAACGCCGCGAGGTCCACCCCGGGGGGCAGCGGCACGCGGGTCCCCTCGACGGCGACGTCCGCGGTCAGGCCCGCGGCGGTGGCCTGCTCCAGCAGTTCCGGCAGCCGGTCGAGCCCGGGGGCGGGCGCGCGCGGCGCCTCGCCCGGCGCCCGCAGGGTGCCCAGCACCTGGCGGACCTCGCCCAGCGCCTCCTTGCTGGCCGCCTTGATGGTGGTCAGCGCGGTGCGCGCCTGCTCGGGCTGCTCGTCCATCAACTCCAGGGCCACGCCGGCCTGGACGTTGATCACCGAGATGCTGTGGGCCAGGACGTCGTGCAGCTCGCGGGCGATCCGCATCCGCTCCTCGTCGGTCCTGCGGCGTTCGGCCTCCTCCCGCTCGCGCCGGTCGCGGGCGATCTGCTCCCGGCGGAGCCGGAAGAGTTCGGCCGCGGCGAGGACCGCGAGCAGCCACGCGGCCGTCCCGGACAGCTGGGTCCAGGAGATCCGGTGGTCGCCGGCGGGCGGCAGGTAGCGGTAGAGCCACAGGCCCACCACGGCGTGCCCCGCGTAGACCGCGGCGGCCACGATCAGCACCCCTTTGCGCCGCCCCGCGGCCACGGCACTGAAGATCGCCACCACGAGGCTGGCGAAGACCGGGCCCCACGGGTAGCCGAGGACGACGTACAGCAGGGTCACCGCTCCGGTGCCGGCCACCACCCCCACCGGCCAGCGGCGGCGGAAGAGGAGCATGGCGGGCCCGGCGAGCAGCAGCACGTAGCCGAAGGCGTTCAGCGCCACCCGGTCGGTCTGGTGGCGTCCGGCGACGCTGGAGCCGACGACCTGGATGAACGCGAGGACGACCACCGGGAACCATGCCGGGCGTCCTGCGGCAGGGAACCTGCGGCGCGGCGGCCCGGGTCGCTCCTCGTTGGTCATGGCTCCCACGCTAGACCGCGGCAGGTCACGGGCGCGTCCACCGTACGTGGACAGGGCGGCTACTTCGCCGGGAGTACCGCGGCGCCGTCCGCGGGCGCGAGGCCCACCTGCGCGGCCAGTGCGGCGGCGGACTGGTCGAAGAACGGGCCGCGGGCCCCGACCACCCCGTTGAACTGGCCGAAGACCTCGAAGCTGACGAGGCCGAAGACCTGCGCCCAGGCCGCGACGAGCGCGGCGACGGTGGGCACCGGCAGTTCGGGGACCAGCTCGGACCCCAGAGCCGCGAGGTCGTCCCGGACCTCCCCGGCGAGCGGTCGGCCCTGCGGCGGGCCGAGCACGCCGTCGCGCCGGGCGTCGCGGACCACCGCGATCAGCGACAGGGCCCCCCGGGCGGCCGAGGCGACGGTGTCCTGGGGCGCGGCGTAGCCGGGCACCGGCGAGCCGTAGACGAGGCCGTACTCGTGGGGGTGGTCGACGGCCCAGTCCCGCAGGGCCCGGCACACCCCGATCCAGCGGTCGGCGGGCGCCGCGCCCTCCGTGGCGGCCAGGGCCTCCTCCGCCGCCGCGCCGACGGCGTCGTAGGCGTCGATGATGAGCGCGGTGAGCAGATCGTCCCTGCTGGGGAAGTAGCGGTAGAGAGCAGAAGAGGCCATGCCCAGCTCGCGGGCGACCGCGCGCAGCGAGAGCCGGGCGGCGCCCTCGGCGGCCAGCTGCCGCCGCGCCTCCTCCTTGATGGCGGCGGTGACTTCCGTCCTGGCGCGTTCCCTGGCTCCCCGGATGACACTCATGAGACCAGTGTGCCATGGAGGAGAGCGACGACCAACAACGAGAGCACCGCTCTTGCTTTTCCGCGCACGGGCGCGCAGACTGTTCTCAGGCGAGAGCACTGCTCACAAAAGGGAGATGGTGCTCGCACAGCCGGCGCGGTTCCCAGCAGGGACCCGCCACCCACGAGATCACCGAGGAGTCGTCATGTCCGAGCAGACCCCGCACGTCAAGAAGCCCGGCTGGTTCACCGTGAACGTCCTCAACCGCAGCGTCGCCTGGCTCACCCGGTGCGGCGTGAGCGTCTGGGGTTCGCGGGTGCTGGAGGTCCGCGGGCGCAAGAGCGGCGAGTGGCGCCGCACCCCGGTCAACGTGCTCACGCTGGACGGCAGGCGCTACCTGGTCGCCCCGCGCGGCCACGTCCAGTGGACCTACAACATGCGCGCGGCCGGCGGCGGCCGGCTCGTCCTGGGCCGGAACGTGGAGGAGTTCACCGCCACCGAGGTGCTGGGCGACCTGGAGAAGATCACCGTGCTGCGCGGCTACCTCAGGCGGTGGAAGTCCGAAGTGGGCGCGTTCTTCGAGGGCGTCGGCCCGAAATCGACGGACGAGGAGCTGCTGGCGATCGCGCCCAAGCACCCCGTGTTCGTCATCGCCCCGGTCCGTGGCGAGTGAGGCGGGCGGCCGGCGGAACCGGCCGCCCCACGGTCAGGCGCGGTCGACGGCGTCCAGCGCCCGGCGGGCGATCGGGTGCGAGCGCACCAGCTCGGCCAGCGAGCTCTTGCCGCGGGTGATCCCGGCGAACGCCCGCCAGGCGGGCGGGAAGCTGGTGAGCGCCGCGTGCAGCAGCCCGGGACGCCGCTCGAACAGGGTCAGCATCCGGCGGCCGACGCCCATCTCCACGCCGAGCCCGGCCTTCACCGCGAAGGCGTAGTTGAGGGCCTGGCGCCGGGCGTCGACCGCGTCGTGCGCCTCGGCGATGCGCACCGCCCACTCCCCCGCGAGGCGCCCGGAGCGCAGCGCGTACGAGATGCCCTCCCGCGTCCACGGCTCCAGCAGGCCCGCGGCGTCACCGCAGACCACCACCCGGCCGCGGGACAGCGGCGAGTCGTCGGCACGGCAGCGGGTCAGGTGGCCGGAGGAGACGCTGGGCTCGAAGCCGGCCAGCCCCAGACGGGCCACGAAGTCGTCGAGATAGCGCTTGGTCGCGCTGCCGTCGCCGCGCGCCGAGATCACGCCCACGGTCAGCGAGTCGCCCTTGGGGAAGACCCAGCCGTAGCTGCCCGGCAGCGGCCCCCAGTCGATGAGCACCCGGCCGGCCCAGTCCTCGGCGACCGACGCGGGCACCGGGATCTCGCACTCCAGCCCGAGGTCGACCTGGTCCAGCTTCACGCCGACATGGGCTCCTATCCGGCTGGCACTGCCGTCGGCGCCGACCACGGCGCGGGCGTAGACGACCTCCTCGCGCTTGCCCTCGGCCCCGCCGGTGGTCACCACCACCGCGACCGTGCGGCGGTCCGGCACTCCGGGACCGTGCTGCTCCACCCGCTGGACGGTCACCCCGGTGCGCACCTCGGCGCCGGCCTCCCGGGCGGCGTCGACCAGGCCCTGGTCGAACTCCGGCCGGTTGATCAGGCCGAACAGCATCTGCCGGGAGCGCTTGGTGCGGGTGAGCCGGCCGTTGAGGCTGAAGGTGACCGCGTGCACCCGGTCGCGCAGCGGCAGTTCGAAGCCGGGCGGCAGGGCGTCCCTGGACGGGCCGATGATCCCGCCGCCGCATGTCTTGTACCGGGGCAGCTCGGCCTTCTCCACCAGCAGCACCCGCCGGCCGGTGAGGGCGGCGGCGTGCGCCGCCGAGGCCCCCGCGGGTCCGGCGCCGATCACCACAACGTCCCAGACCGCGGACGCCTCGCCGTCCCCCGTACCGCTGTCCTGCGCCGCCTGCTCACCGCTCACGTCTGATTCCGCTCCCGCTCCGGCCCGTTCGACTGCCATGTGCTGTCATGGCTGTTCAGGCGCATCCTATGCGCCGTCGCCCACGGCTCGCTGTGGCACCATCGGCTGCGTGCCGTTGCGATGCCCAACGGCCCGGGCGCCCGCAGGATTCCAGCGGGTCGCCGGCGGGCGGCGCAGACCGCCCGTCCGAGTGTCCGTCTGTCCGCGCAAGGAGTTCCCATGCTGTCCGTTCCGCTGTCCGAGACCGTGGCCGCGCTGATCCCGCGAGCCAGGACCGAGCTCGCCGAACTGGTGGCGTTCGCCTCGGTCGCCGACGAGCGGCAGTTCCCGAGGAGCGAGTGCGAGAAGGCCGCGTCCTGGATCGCGGACGCGCTGCGCGCCGAGGGCTTCCAGGACGTCGCCCTGCTCGACACCCCGGACGGCACCCAGTCGGTGTACGGCTTCCTGCCCGGTCCCGCGGACGCCCCGACGGTGCTGCTCTACGCCCACTACGACGTGCAGCCGCCGCTGGACGAGTCGGCGTGGCTGTCCCCGCCGTTCGAGCTGACCGAGCGGGACGGCCGCTGGTACGGGCGCGGCGCGGCGGACTGCAAGGGCGGCGTGCTGATGCACCTGACGGCGCTGCGGGCGCTGCGGGAGCAGGGCGGCATCCCGCTCAACGTCAAGGTGATCGTGGAGGGTTCCGAGGAGCAGGGCACCGGCGGGCTGGAGCGCTACGCCGAGCAGCACCCCGATCTGCTGACCGCCGACACCATCGTCATCGGCGACGCGGGCAACTTCCGGCTGGGCCTGCCCACCGTCGTCTCGTCGCTGCGCGGCATGGTCCTGATGGACGTGCGGGTGACCACGCTGGAGGGCAATCTGCACTCGGGCTCGTTCGGCGGCGCCGCCCCCGACGCGCTCGCCGCGCTCATCCGGATGCTCGCCTCGCTGCGCGACGAGACCGGCGCCACCACCGTCGACGGCCTCGACGCGGACGGCCGGTGGCCCGGGATCGCCTACGACGAGGCGGACTTCCGGCGGGACGCCAAGGTGCTGGACGGCGTGGAGCTGGTCGGCACGGGCGCCATCTCCGACCGGTTGTGGGCCCGGCCGTCGGTGACCGTCCTCGGCATCGACGCCCCGCCCGTCGTCGGCGCCACGCCGTCGGTGCAGGCGCAGGCGGGTGCCCTGGTCAGCGTGCGGGTCCCGCCGGGTGTCGCCGCCGCCGACGCCGCCGACGCCCTGACCGCGCACCTGCGGGCGGCGGCGCCCTGGGGAGCGCGGGTCGAGGTCGCCAAGCGCGGCAGCGGCGAGCCGTTCGCCGCCGACACCTCCAGCCCGGCGTACGCCGCGATGGCCGAGGCGATGCAGGAGGCGTACGGGCAGGACATGGCGGTCGCCGGCAACGGCGGTTCCATCCCGCTGTGCAACACCCTGGCCACGCTCTACCCGCGGGCGGAGATCCTGCTGATCGGGCTGAGCGAGCCCGAGGCGCAGATCCACGCGGTCAACGAGAGCGTCTCGCCCGAGGAGTTGGAGAAGCTGGCGCTCACCGAGGCGCTGTTCCTGCGCCGCTACGCCGCCGCCCAGTCGGCGGGCCAGGGGGTCTGACCCGCCGGCAGGCGGGACGGCGGCGAGCAGTGAGTGCGAGCGGTGAGTGCGAGGGGGCGGCGCGCGGCCGGCGGTCGGCCCCGCGCCACAGGGCCGGCCGGCGCCCTGCGGGTCACTCCGCGGGGTGGCCGGCCTCCAGGTTGAGCGGGCGGCCCTGCTCCCGGGCGCGCAGCGCCCACCGCAGCCGGTCGAGGCGCACCGGCGGCAGCAGCCCTGCCGCCTCGTCCTCGGTGACGAAGCGCCAGTCCCGCAACTCGGACTGCGGAAGCAGCAGCCGGCCGATGTCGGCACGGGGCATCCGCCCGCCGTCGAACAGCAGCCGCAGGCCGCCGTGGCCCGGGGGTCTGGGAGGTTCCCAGTCCACCACGAGCAGTTCGAGACCCCGGGTCAACTCGATCCCGAGCTCCTCGGCGACCTCGCGGTAGCCGGCCCGGGCCGGCGACTCCCCGCGCTCCACGACGCCGCCGGGGAACTCCCAGCCGGGCTTGTAGGTGGGGTCGACCAGCAGCACCCGGTCGTCCTCGTCGAAGAGCAGCACTCCGGCCGCGACCGTCTCCGCCCGCGGCTCGGGCGTCTGCACGATGCCGCAGGCACCCGCGCCGCGTCCCACCGCCTCGGCGATCCGGGCCGCGGTCTGCTCCGGGGTCAGTCCCGCGGTGGGCACCACGTGGGCGTCCGCGGTCAGCCAGGGCAGCGCGGCGCGGTAGTCGGCGATCCGCTCCAGGGCCCACGCGCGGGCGGCGTCGTCGGCCTCGGGGTTGTCCGGATGGTCGGTCCTGGCGCCGATCCATGATCGAAGGATCGTTTCTCCCGGGTCCAGCAGCACATGACGGACCTCGATGCGGCGGGCGGCCAGCCCGCCGAATATCTCGTCCCGGTGGTCCTGGCGCAGCAACGACATGGGCGCCACCAGCACCCCCCCGACCTCCGCCAGCAGCGAGGCGGCGGTCTCCACGACCAGCCGCCGCCAGATGGGCAGTTCCTGGTAGTCGGTGACCTCCTGGAGCCGCTTCTCGGGCAGCAGCCTGCGCAGGCTGCCGCCCAGCACCTCGGGTTCGTACAGGGTGCTCTCCGGTACCAGATCGAGCAGTGCGCGAGCCGCACTGCTCTTGCCCGCGCCGAACGCCCCGTTCACCCAGATGATCACGGTGCCCCCTTCTCCGTAGACCCCTACGAATTGCCCGGATCCGCGCCCCCACCAAACGCCCGGCGCCGGTGGCCCCTTCGGGCGGTCCTCCCACGGCGTTCCCCGCTCCCGGGCATGCCGAACCGCGGCGCCGCGGGCAGGTCGTGTGAACACGGCCCCGGCACCCCTCGGCGGGACGCCGGCGGGCGGCCCGGCGGCGCTGACGGTGAGCCCGCCGGGACCCGGCGTCCCGTCAGCGGGCAGCGCGTCACCCGCGACCCGCCCCCGAGTGCGGGGCGGTTCGCGGGTGACGGCGGGTCAAGGACCGGCGGTCGGGGCCGTGATCAGATGGCGGAGGTCGATCCTTCGTCAGGGAGCGGGAGTCAGCGGGCGGAGGGTGAAGCCCTCGATGCGCAGCGCCTGGG
>WRCZ01000329.1 GCA_009783685.1 Actinomycetes bacterium | reverse complement strand
CGGGCGTGCACGCGGGCGGCCGTCCGGATTCCGGATCCTTCACCGCGGAGGGTGAGACATCGCGGCGTGCGGCGCGTATCAGTCGGAGAGCGCCGCCGCGGCGGCGACCACCGCACGAACGGGAAGCCGCCATGACCGCCCTGCCCGCGCACCGCACGACCGCCGGTCCGTCCGCCGGACCCTCCGCCGGACCCTCCGCCGCACCCGGGGGGTCCGCCTGCGCCCGGCCGCCCGCCGGCCGCGGCCGCGTTCCGGGTGGGGCCTGAACCCGTGGTGGCCGAGTCCGCCGGACCGGCGGCGTCCCGAACGGCGATACGCGGCCTCGACCGCGCGCGGCGGCTGCGGCAGGATGCCGCCGTGGACGGACCTCCCCCCTCCGGCTCCCCCGGACCGGCAGAGCCGGTGCCGGAGGAGGAGCTGATGCGGGCGCTGTACCGGGAGCACGCCGGTGCGCTCTTCGCCTACGTGCTCAAACTGGTGGCCGGTGACCGCTACCTCGCCGAGGACGTGGTGCAGGAGACGCTGCTGCGTGCCTGGAAGAGCGCCTCCCGGCTGGACCCCGCGGCGCGCTCGCTGCGGCCGTGGCTGGTGACGGTCGCCCGGCGGATCGTGATCGACGGCCACCGCAGCCGCCGCGCCCGCCCGCAGGAGACCTCCCCCGCCGCCCTGGAGCAGCTGCCGGCCCGCGACGAACTCGACCGCTCGCTGCGGCTGATGACGATCTCGGACGCCCTGCGGGACCTGTCGGCCGCGCACCGGGAGGCGCTGGTCGAGACGTACTTCCGCGGCCGTACCGTCAACGAGGCGGCCGAGGAGCTCGGGCTGCCGGCGGGCACGGTCCGGTCCCGGGTGTTCTACGCGCTGCGCGCCCTGCGGAACGCGCTGGAGGAGAGAGGGGTGACCACCTCATGACGACCCCGCACGTGGACGTGGGCGCCTATCTGCTCGGGGCCCTCGACGACGCGGAGATGACGGAGTTCGAGGACCACCTGGCCGGGTGCGAGGAGTGCGGCGAGGCGCTGGACGAGCTGAGCGGGGTGCTGCCGGTCCTGGAGGAGGTCCGGCAGGACGGTGTCGCGTTCGCCGCGCCGCCCGGCGGGGACGCCCTGCTGGACCGGCTGCTCGCGCAGGTCGCCGCCGAGCGCAGGAAGCGCGGGAGGCGGCGGCTGGCGGCGGTCGCGGCCGCCGCGGTCCTGGTCGCCGGGGGTCCCACGGTCGCGGTGCTGGCCACCGGGGGCGGGGGCGGCTCGCCCGCGGCGGCGCCGTCGTTCGCCGCCGACCGGGTCGCGGCGAGCGATCCGGCCACCGGCGCGTCGGCGGTCGTGGGGGTCGCCGACAAGGGCTGGGGCACGGCCGTCGACCTGCGGCTCACCGGCGTCCGCGGCCCGCTGACCTGCAGCCTCGTCGCGGTCGGCCGTGACGGCGGCGGCCAGACGGTGGCCACCTGGTCGGTGCCGGACGCCGGCTACGGCACCGGCGCGCAGCCGACCCCGCTGACCGTGCACGGCGCGACCGGCCTGCACCGGAACGAGATCAGGTCCTGGGAGATCCGCACCCAGCAGGGCGCGGTGCTGGTGACGGTGCCGGCCGCCGGCTAGGGGGCCGGCACGGGCGCGCCGCCGACGCTCCCGCCGACACGCCCGCCGACACGCCTGCCGGTGCGGGCCGCCACCGCGCCGACACGGCGCCTGTACGCGCAGGTCACGGCCTTGTCGGCGGCATGTCGGTGCGCTGTCGGCGGGCGCCGCCATCGTGGATGCCATGACAACGCGACGACTGACTGACAACGGCGGGACCGCCGCGGTCGAGGTGCGCGGGCTGGTCAAGCACTACGGCCAGACCAAGGCCCTCGACGGGGTGGACCTCGACGTGCGCCAGGGCACGGTGCTCGGCGTGCTCGGCCCGAACGGCGCCGGCAAGACCACTCTGGTGCGGGTGCTCTCCACGCTCGTCCAGCCCGACGCGGGCACCGCCCGGGTCGCCGGCTACGACGTGCTGGCCCAGCCCCGCCAGCTGCGCCGGGTGATCGGCCTGACCGGGCAGTACGCCTCGGTGGACGAGAAGCTGTCCGGCCGGGAGAACCTCTACATGATCGGCCGGCTGCTGGACCTGTCCCGCAAGGACGCCTGGGCCCGCGCCGACGACCTGCTGGAGCGCTTCTCGCTGACCGAGGCCGCCAAGCGCCCGGCGATGCAGTACTCCGGCGGCATGCGCCGCCGCCTGGACCTCGCGGCCAGCATGATCGGCCGCCCCGCGGTGCTCTACCTGGACGAGCCGACCACCGGCCTGGACCCCCGCACCCGCAACGAGGTGTGGGAGGAGGTGCAGCGGATGGTCGCCGACGGCGCGACCGTGCTGCTCACCACCCAGTACATGGAGGAGGCCGAGCAGCTCGCGCACGAGCTGACGGTCATCGACCGCGGCCGGGTGATCGCCAACGGCAAGGTGACCGAGCTGAAGGCCCGGGTGGGCGGCCGCACCCTGCAGATCCGGCCGACCGACCCGGAGCAGGCCGTCCCGATGGCCGCCGCGATCGGCGAGGCGGGCCTGGACGGAATCGCCGGCGCCACCGCCGACCCGGCCGAGGGCCTGGTGAGCGTGCCGATCCTCACCGACGAGCAACTGACCGCGGTGGTCGGCCTGGTGGCCGCGCGCGGCTTCGGCATCGCGCACATCGACACCCATCTGCCCAGCCTGGACGAGGTGTTCCTGGCCATCACCGGCCGGCCGGCCGACAGCGGGACCGGCGAGGCGGAGGCCGCCGGTACCGCGCACGGCGCCGGGCCCGTCCAGCACGACGACCAGCACGACGACACCAACGTGGAGGTGACGGTATGAGCGCGGCCACGGCGACGGTTCCCGTCGCGCAGCCGGCCGCGGCCGGCGAGGGCAGGATCGGCCTGCGGGCCAACCTGCGGCACATCGGCGCCCTGGCGCGCCGCAACATGCTCCAGATCAAGCAGGACCCGGAGTCGATGTTCGACGCCCTGCTGATGCCGGTGATCTTCACCCTGCTGTTCGTGTACGTCTTCGGCGGCGCGGTCTCCGGCAAGGGCCACCAGCAGGAGTACGTCAACTACGTGATCCCCGGCCTGATGGCCATGATGGGCATGAACATCTCCATGGCGGTGGGGACCGGGATCAACGACGACTTCAAGAAGGGGGTCATGGACCGGTTCCGCACGATGCCCATCGCGCGGTCCTCGGTGCTGATCGCCAAGATCGTCGTCGAGGTCGGACGGATGCTGATCGCCATCGCGATCCTGCTGGGCATGGGCTTCGCCCTGGGCCTGACCATCCACACCGACGTCCTGCACCTGCTGGCGGCCATCGGCCTGTCGGCCGTCTTCGGTGCCTCACTCATGTGGATCTTCATCCTGCTCGGGCTGACCATGCGGACGGCCCAGGCGGTCCAGGGGGTCGCAATGCTGGTCCTGATGCCGCTCCAGTTCGGCAGTTCGATCTTCGCCAAGCCCACCACGATGCCGGGCTGGCTGGAGAACTTCACCAAGGTCAACCCGCTGTCCAACCTGGCGGACGCGGCCCGCGCGCTGGTCAACGGCGGTGCGGTCGCGCACTCGGTGTGGATGACCCTCGCCTGGTCGGCCGGCATCACGCTGGTCACCGCGCCGCTGGCGGTGGCGCGGTTCCGCAAGAAGACCTGAGCCGGCCGGAGTGCCCGGTCAGTCCACGTCGCGCATGAGGGCGACGGCCTCGTCCACCGACAGGCCGTCGCCCTCGGCGTACGCGGCCTCGTACTCCCGCTCCCCCAGCTGCTCGCGCAGCCGGCCGACCACCTCGGCCAGCAGCCGCGCCTCGGCCGGCGGGACCGCCTGGGGGCGCAGCCGCTCGTGGGCGCAGGCCAGCGTGACGGCACGCCGGGCCCGGCGCCGGCCCAGGTCGTTCAGCCGGCCGTCCTGGCTCCCGGCCCCGGCCACCGCCCCGGACTCCATCGGCGACCCGGTCTCGGACTCCGCGAGCAGGGCCAGCAGTTCGATCGCCCCGGGCGCCAGCAGCACCCCGATGCGCGGGGTGATCACGTTGGCCAGCGGGTGTTCGACGAGGACGCCGATACCGTCGCCGAGCTGTTGCAGGCCCTCGGCGGGCCGGCCGAGCCGGCCGATCAGATAACCCCTGACACCCGCCAGGATCCCGGAGATGAAGCCGGGCTGGCTCCGGAGGACGTTGCTGTGCATGGTCTCCTCGACCAGGGCGAGGGCCTCGGTGTTCCGGCCCTCGCGGCTGAGCGCCATGGTCAGCAGCATCTTGCCGTAGAACGCGGCTCCGTCGTTCAGCGCGCCGAACCGCTCGGCCTCGGCCACGCCCTCGCGCAGCAGCCGCATGCCCTCCTCGCCGTGGCCGTCATTGATCATGGCCTCGCCGAGACGGACGGTCAGCACGGACACGTGCTGGCGCGAACCGATCTTGCGGGCGATGACGATGCCCTCCCGGCAGCACTGCACCGCGCGGGCGTAGTCACCGGTGTTGCCCGCGCCCTCGGCCTCCGCGGACAGCGTCTCGGCCACGCCCCATTCGTCGCCGAGCCGTTCGAACACCTCCCGGCTCTCCAGGATGTCCCGGACCGCGGTGTGCGCCCGTTCGAGCACGTCGTTGTTGACCTTGGCCCGCAGTTGCAGGGAGAACGCCAGCTCCCAGTCCCTGCCGTGCCGCCGGCAGGCGTCCACCGTCTCGTCGACCAGGTCGTACAGCCCGTCGAAGTCGCCGGAGAAGAAGGCCCCGTACGGCCGGAAGATGCCCGGGGTCCGGGCGGACTGCGGCAGGTGCGGCGGATAGGCGGCGACCATGTGGGTGCCGATCCTGGCGAGTTGGGGATCGGTCCACCACTCGTTCTCGTGCTCGTCGGAGGTCAGGTCGACCAGGCGCACCCAGCGGCGTGCCTCGGCCAGCCGCTCGCCCTCCAGCGGCAGCGGGGCGTCCAGCGGGCCGAGCGGGACCGGTTCGAGCAGCGGCGGGGCGTCGAACGGGTCGGGGCCGAGCGCGGCGACGGCCGCGGGCCAGTGCCGGCGCTCCGACTGGTAGTTGCGCACCTCCCAGAACCACGCGCAGCCCAGCACCAGGACCAGCGCCTGCTGCTCGTCGCCGGCCGCGACCGAACGGCGCAGCGCGGCCCGCAGGTTCTCGTGCTCCCGCTCCAGCCTGTCGAACCAGGCGAGTTGGTCCCGTCCGCGCAGCTGCTTGTCGGCGCACCGGGCGAACTCCCGGAAGACCGCGATGTGCCGGCCCTCGACCGCGGTCCGCTCCCCCGAGGCGTCCAGCCGCTCGCCGGCGTACTCGGAGATCGTCTCCAGCATCCGGTAGCGGGCGCCGTCGCCGGTGACGTCGGCGAGCACCAGCGACTTGTCGACAAGGGAGGCGAGCAGCGCCGCCACGTCGGGCGCGTCGATCGGTCCGCCCCGATCCTCCCCGACGCCGCCGCCGTCCCGGGCGGGGACGGCGTCCGGGCCGTCCCCGGGCGCCGGGTCCGCGCACACCGCCTCGGCGGCCTCCAGCGTCCAGCCGCCGCGGAACACCGCGAGGCGGCGCAGCAGTACCCGCTCCACCGGGTCCAGCAGGTCCCAGGACCAGTCGACGACGGCCCGCAGCGTCTGCTGGCGCGGCAGCAGGGTGCGGCTGCCACCGGTGAGCAGCCGGAACCGGTCGTCGAGGCGGTCGGCGAGCTGGCGCGGCGACATGCTGCGCAGCCGGGCCGCGGCCAGTTCGATGGCCAGCGGCAGCCCGTCGAGGCGGCGGCACAGCTCGGCGCAGGCCGCGGCGTCGTCGTCCACGGAGAAGCCGGGCCGGGCGGCGGCGCCCCGGTCGGCCAGCAGCCGGAGCGCGGTGGGATCGGGCAGCGGGTCCAGCGGGCGCACCAACTCGCCCGGCACGCCCAGTGGTTCACGGCTGGTGGCGAGGACGTTCACGCCGGGGCAGTCGGCCAGCAGCTGCTCGGCGAGGGACGCGGCCGCGTCGATGACGTGCTCGCAGTTGTCCAGGACGAGCAGCAGGCTGCGGCCGGCGCAGTGGTCGGCGAGTTGCTGGAGCGCGTCCTTCCTGGTCTCCACCACCATCGCGGTCTCGGCCGCGGACCCGGCGCGCAGCAGCGTCTCGCGCAGCCCGAGGGCGGTGATCACCGCCTCCGGCAGCGTCAACGGGTCGCTGACCGGCGCCAGTTCGGCGTACCACACGCCGTCCGACCAGCGGTCCGCCACCAGGTCGCCGACCTCCTGCGACAGCCGGGTCTTGCCGGTGCCGCCCGGGCCGGTGATGGTCACCAGCCGGGCCCGGTCCAGGTCGCCGCGCACCGCGCCGAGGTCCGACTCGCGCCCGACGAAACTGGTCAGCCTGGCACGGGAGTTGCCGACGGCGTGCGCGGCGGCGGGGCCCGCGGACACGCCGGCTTGCACGGCAGCGGTGGCCGCCGCGCCGGCGGCCGGGGCGGGCGACGGCTCGGGCAGCGGATCGGGGTTGAGGAGTTCGGCGTGCAGCAGGCGCAGCTCCACGCTCGGGTCGGTGCCCAGCTGCTCTGCCAGGTCGCGGCGCACCGCCTCGTACGCGGCGAGCGCGTCCGCGGTACGTCCTGCGGCCCGCAGCGCCCGGATGTGCAGGGCGCGCAGCGGCTCGTCCAGCGGGTGCGCGGCGGCGAGTTCGGCGAGTTCCGGCAGGATCCGGTCGGCGCGGCCGAGGGCCAGCTCGGCGGTCAGCCGCTGCCGCAGGGTGTCCACCCGCAGCGCCTCGATGCGCACCGCCGCGGTCGCCCGGTCCGGGAGGTCGGCGAGCGCGGGGCCGCGCCACAGCGCGAGGGCGTCCCCCAGCAGGCCGGCCGCCTTCACCGGGTCGCCGTCGGCGAGCGCCCGCGCGCCCTCCTCGGCCAGCCGCTCGAACCGGTACAGGTCGATGTCGTCGCGGGCGGCGGCCAGCTGGTAGCCGCCGTCGACCGAGCGCACCGCGTCGTGGCCCAGCGCCCGCCGCAGCCGCCCGACGAGGGCCTGCAGCGCGCCGGTCGCGCCGGCCGGCGGATCGCCGTCCCACACCTCGTCGATGAGCGCCTCCGCGCCGACCACCCGGCCGGGCCGCAGCGCCAGCGCCGTCAGCAGCGCGCGCAGCCGCCCGCCGGCCAGCGCCGAGGGCGTACCGTCGTCGCGCAGGGCCTGGGTGGTGCCGAGGATCGCGTATCGCACCCGCCCATTGTTACGGAGCGCACCCCCCGGCCGCGCCCGGGTAAGCCCCACCGGCTGCGGCGGAGCGGCTCACCCGGGCGGTCCGGAACGCGCCGAACGCCGGGACGGG
>WRCZ01000328.1 GCA_009783685.1 Actinomycetes bacterium | reverse complement strand
GGCGGGCAAGGTCGCCGGGTTCTGGCTGCTGTACCTGCTGGGCGCGGCGGTCCTGCTGCTGGTCCTGCTGGGCTGCGTGGTCCTGGTCGGGCAGCTGCTCGGGCTGATCGTCGCTGTGCTCGGCTTCACCGGGCTGTTCCTGATGTGGGCGGTCGTGCCCAGCGCGCCGTGGAGCGGTCCCGCGTTCCTGGTGACGGTGCCGGCGATGATCGTCCTGCTGGCGACGACGCTGCTCTACTCCCCCGAGTGGTACCTGGCGGCGCGCGGCCGGGACGCGCAGGCCACCGTCGAGTCGCCGACGTACCGGTGGGAGCACGGCGCACGGGTGGCCACCTGCCGGGTGCGGCTGCCCGACGGCTCGGTGCGCGGCGTCCGCGCCGACGGCACCTGCGCCCGCACCGTGGGACGGGTCCGGCCGGTGGTGTACGACCCGGCAGGCCGCGTCGGGCCGGCGTTCGGGCACCGCGCCGGGCTCGGCGCGACGGCCCGCGACGTGGCGGGCGGGGCCGCGGGGCTCACCGTGCTCGCCGCGGCGGTGGCCATGGCGGGCTCGGTCCGCCGCCGGGGCGTGCGCTGAGCGCACCGCCGCACCGGGCCGCCGCGGCGGCAGGTCCCCGAACCGGCCGACGCCGCCACCGGAAAGGGCGCCGGCCACGGTGGTGGCCGGCGCCCTGACCGCGGCGGGGGACGGTCAGGCGCTGCGCGCCGCCTGGTCCGGCTTGCGCGTCCTGCGGTGCGGCGGCCAGATCTCCGCGGGCGTGGGGGTGCGCGGCTTGTCCGGGGTGGCCGGCTTGGGCTTCTCCTCCGGCGCCTGGCCGGGCCCGGGGCCCGGCTTGGGCGCGGGCTTGGGATTCGGCTCGTCGGCGAGTCCGGGCAGGGTGAGCAGCCGGCGTGGGGCGGTCATAGTCATATGGGCCTCCAGACGCAGTCGGACGTCGTTCTCCGCGAGGGTCTCGCTGCGGCGCAGCAGCACGGCGCGCCGCCGGCTCTCCGCGGGGCCGCACGGCAGCGCGCGCAGCCGCCGCAGGGCGGCCAGGTCGTCGGCGCGGGGGACGTAGCCCGCCGCGAGCGCGGCGGTCAGGCGTTCCAGGTAGCCGGCCGCACTGCCCGGGAGCGCCTGCCGGTAGCGGACCAGCTCGTCCAGCAGGAAGGCACGCAGCCGCCCGGCCTCGTGCACGGCCTCGTCGAGTGCCTCGGCCAGCCGCAGGCAGTCCTGGACGTACTCCGCCGGGCGGGGCGCGGCGGCGGGGGAAAGGGCGGTGGACGCCGCGGGCGGGCCCGGCCTCCTGCTGGGGTGCAGCACCTCGGCCAGCGCGCGCCGCAGCACGCTCAGCTCGTTCGCGCTGAACGCCATTCCGCCTCGGGTTCCGTGTGGCGTGGGCATGAATGGACTTTAAGTGCTAAGAGGACAAACTTCGCGCAATACGGTATACGCGGTGCGTCGCCGGGATGGGTGCGTCCCGGGGCGGGCCCGGGGCTGTGCCCGCGGCGGGCCCCGGGGCGTGCGGGATCGCGGGGTCGCGTCCGCACGGCCCCACCGGGCCCGTCGCGGGATCAGGTCGTGGAGACGTTCCGCTCGTAGACCAGCCGCAGGCCGATGAGGGTCAGCCACGGCTCGTGCGCGTCGATGATGGACGCCTCGCCCAGCACCAGCGGGGCCAGCCCGCCGGTGGCGATGACGGTGACGTCGTCCGGATCGTCGGCCAGCTCGCGGGCCATCCGCTCGGCGATGCCGTCGGCCTGCCCGGCGAAGCCGTACAGGATGCCGGACTGCATCGCCTCGATGGTGTTCTTGCCGATGACGCTGCGCGGCCGGGCGAGTTCGATCTTCCGCAGCTGCGCGCCGCGCACGCCCAGGGCGTCCACCGAGATCTCGATGCCCGGCGCGATCGCCCCGCCGACGTACTCCCCGCGCGCCGACACCGCGTCGAACGTGGTGGCGGTGCCGAAGTCGACGACGATGCACGGGCCGCCGTACAGGTGCACCGCGGCAAGGGAGTTGATGATCCGGTCGGAGCCGACCTCCTTGGGGTGGTCGACCAGGATCGGCACGCCGGTCTTGATGCCCGGCTCGACCAGGATCGACGGCACGTCGCCGTAGTAGCGGCGGGTCACCTCGCGCAGCTCGTGCAGCACCGACGGCACCGTCGAGCAGATCGCGATGCCGTCGATGCCGTCGCCGAGGTCGCCGAGCAGCGGGTGCATGCCCATCAACCCCTGGAGCAGGACCGCGAGTTCGTCGGCGGTCCGGCGGGCGTCGGTGGAGATCCGCCAGTGCTCGACGATCTCCTCGCCGTCGAACAGCCCCAGGACGGTGTGCGTGTTGCCGACGTCGATGGTGAGCAGCATCCGCCTACGCTTCCGCTCGCAGGTCCAGGCCGATGTCCAGGATCGGGGAGGAGTGCGTGAGCGCGCCCACCGCGAGGAAGTTGACGCCGGTCTCCGCGTAGGCGCGGGCGTTCTCCAGCGTCAGCCGCCCGGAGGACTCCAGGAAGGCCCGGCCGGCGACGATCGCGACCGCCTCGGAGGTCTCGGCAGGGGTGAAGTTGTCGAGCAGGATCAGGTCGGCGCCGGCGTCGAGCACCTCCCGCACCTGGTGCAGGGTGTCCACCTCGACCTCGATGGGCACGTCGGGGAACTCCTCGCGGACCAGCTTGAACGCCTGGGCGACACCGCCGGCGGCGACCACGTGGTTGTCCTTGACCAGGGCCGCGTCGGACAGCGACATCCGGTGGTTGGCGCCGCCGCCGCAGCGCACCGCGTACTTCTCCAGGGCCCGCAGGCCCGGCGTGGTCTTGCGGGTGTCGCGGACCTGCGTCGTGGTGCCCTCCAGCGCCTCCACCCAGCGGGCGGTCGCGGTGGCGATGCCGGACAGCCGGCACAGCAGGTTCAGGGCGCTGCGCTCGGCGGTCAGCAGGTCGCGGGTGCGGGCGGTCACCGTCAGCAGCTTCTGCCCCGCCTCGACCCGGTCGCCGTCCTCGACGTGCCGCTCGACCTCGAACGCGTCGGTGCACACCACGGACAGCACCGCCTCGGCGACCCGCAGCCCGGCGACCGTGCCGGCCTCGCGCGCGGTGAAGTCGCCGACCGACAGCGCCTCCTCGGGCACCGTCGCCACCGTGGTGACGTCCACGCCCTGGTCGAGGTCCTCCTCGATCGCCATGTGCGCGATGTCCTCGACCTGGACCGGGTCGAGCCCGGCGTCCGCCAGCAGCACGGCCAGGTCCGGGTCCAGGCCGCACTCCAGCGGGTCGAGCGCGTAGTCCTCGCCGTCACCGCAGCCGCAGCCGTCACCGCAGCCGCCGCCCGCCGCGGGCGGCGGCCCGATCGTCGGCAGCGGCAGGGAGACGGGCTGGGGACGGTCGGGGGTGGTCACGAGAGCTCCTTCGGTGCGGCGGGCTGCCGGTCGGGCGCCGCGGTGGGCGCCTGCGCGGCCGCGGGGGCCGGATGCGGTGCGGCCGCCCCATCATCCCCGATCCCGGCAGGGCGCGTGCCCGCGAAGTCGGGGCCTTCGGTGGTCCGCACCTCCAGTGTGCGGTGCGGGGTGAGCCGGACGACGAGGTGCCGCCGCCACCGGGCGTCGTCGCGGTCCGGGCGGTCGTCGCGCCAGTGGCAGCCGCGGGTCTCCTCGCGGCGGCGGGCGGCGGCGACCAGCACCCGGCCCACCAGGCTCAGGTTCGTCGCCTCCCACGTCTCCACGCACGGCTCCGCGGTCTTGCCGTCCCGGTCGTACGCCTCGACGGCGGCGGTGTGCAGCCGCTCCAGCGCGCCCGCGGCCACCGTCAGGCTCTCCGCGCTGCGCAGCACGCCGGCGCCCGCGGACATGATCCGCTGCACCTCGTAGCGCGCCTCGGAGGCCAGCAGCGGATCGCCGTGGACCTCGCCCGCGGGGCCGGGCACGACCGGCTCGCCGGACACCGCCGGGTGCGCGGCGATGTCGGCGGCGATCCGCTCGGCGAAGACCAGCCCCTCCAGCAGCGAGTTGGAGGCGAGCCGGTTCGCGCCGTGCACGCCGGTGCAGGCGACCTCGCCGCACGCGTACAGGCCCGGCACCGTCGTCCGGCCGCGCAGGTCGGTGCGCACCCCGCCGGAGGCGTAGTGCGCGGCCGGCGACACCGGGATCGGCCGGGTCACCGGGTCGATGCCGTGCGCCCGGCAGGCGGCCAGGATGGTCGGGAAGCGCTGCTCCCACATCTGCGCGCCGAAGTGCGTGGCGTCCAGGTACATGTGCGCGGCGCCGGTCTCCTGCATGCGGCGCAGGATCCCCTTGGCGACCACGTCGCGCGGCGCCAGCTCGGCCAGTTCGTGCTGCCCGACCATGAAGCGCACGCCGTCGGCGTCCACCAGGTGCGCGCCCTCGCCGCGGACCGCCTCCGACACCAGCGGCTGCTGGCCCTCGGCGTCCGGGCCCAGCCACAGCACCGTCGGGTGGAACTGGACGAACTCCAGGTCGCTGACCTCGGCGCCCGCGCGCAGCGCCAGCGCCACGCCGTCGCCGGTGGACACCGCGGGGTTGGTGGTGGCGGCGAAGACCTGGCCCATGCCGCCGGTGGCCAGCACCACGGCCGGCGCGTGCACCGCGCCCACGCCGTCGCGGGCGCCGGCGCCCATCACGTGCAGGGTGACGCCGGCGGTGCGTCCCTCGGCGTCGGTCAGCAGGTCGAGCACCAGGGCGTTCTCGACGAACTCGATGCCGGCGGCGCGGACCGCGGCGATCAGCGCCCGGGAGACCTCGGCGCCGGTGGCGTCGCCGCCGGCGTGGGTGATGCGCCGCCTGCGGTGCCCGCCCTCGCGGGTCAGCAGCAGCTCGCCGGTGCCGGCGTCGGTGTCGAAGTGCGCGCCGGTCGCGATCAGCCGGCGCACCGCGTCCGGGCCCTCGGTGACGAGCGCGCGCACCGCCGGCTCGTCGCACAGCCCGGCGCCGGCCACCAGGGTGTCCTCCAGGTGCTGGTCCGGGGTGTCGCCGTCGCCGAGGGCGGCCGCGATGCCGCCCTGCGCCCAGCGGGTCGAGCCGTCGTCCAGGTGGGCCTTGGTCACCACCGTGACCTTCGCGCCGGCGGCGGCGCAGCGCAGCGCCACCGTGAGCCCGGCGACGCCGGAGCCGACCACGACCACGTCCGCGCGCAGCGCCCAGCCGGGCGGCGGCGCGGTCAGGCGTATGCCGGTGCTGCTGCCGGCGCCGTCGCGGCCGGCGTTCCAGGTGGCGGTCATTCGGGTTCTCCGAACTCCAGGGGGATGTTGTCGATCAGCCGGGTGGCACCGACCTTCGCGGCCACGGCCAGCACGGCCGGGCCGGTGTGGCCGGGGGCGGCGTCGGTGAAGTCGGCGGGGTCGATGAGCGCGAGGTAGTCCGGGACGACCGGCGGCTGCGCCCCCGCGGCCTCGTCGAGCACCGCCTGCGCCGCCCGCAGCGCCGCGGCGGGGCCCTGCGCGGCCGCTTCCCGGCCGCTGAACAGCGCCCGGGACAGCGCGCGGGCCGAGACCCGCTCGCTCTCCGACAGGTAGCGGTTGCGGCTGGACAGCGCCAGCCCGTCGTCCTCCCGCACGGTCGGCACGGCGACGATCTCCACCCCGAAGTTCAGGTCGGTGACCATCCGGCGGATCAGCGCGAGCTGCTGGGCGTCCTTCTGGCCGTAGAACGCGGCCTGCGGCCGGGTCAGGTGCAGCAGCTTGGCGACGACGGTGAGCATCCCGTCGAAGTGGCCGGGCCGCGAGGCGCCCTCGTAGCGCTCGCCCATGGGCCCGGCGGAGATCCGCACCTGGGGCTCACCGCCCGGGTACACCTCGTCGGCGCCGGGCGCGAACACCACGTCCGCGCCGGCCAGCTCGGCGAGCTTGACGTCCGCGTCCAGGGTGCGCGGGTAGCGGTCGAGGTCCTCGTTCGGGCCGAACTGCAGCGGGTTGACGAAGACGCTCACCGTCACCCGGCCCTCGCCGGCGCGGGCGCGGGCCGCCCGGATCAGCGAGGCGTGCCCCTCGTGGAGCGCGCCCATCGTCATGACCACGGCGGCGGCCGGAGCGAGGTCGCGGGCGTGGTGCACCAGTTCGGTCATCGGGTCCCCTCGTCGGCGAGGGCGCCGAGCAGCGCCTCCGCGTACTCGGCCTTGAGCATGCCGTTGGCGAGCGCGCGGTCCGCGGTGGCCCGGGCCATCGCCACGTACGAGGCGACGGTCTCCGGCGCGTGCCGGCGCAGTTCCTCCAGGTGGGCGGTGACGGTGCCGGCGTCGCCGCGGGCGACCGGGCCGGTCAGCGCCGCGTCCCCGGAGCGCAGGGCGTTGTCCAGGGCGGCGCCCAGCAGCGGGCCGAGCATCCGGCCCGGCTCCTGCACGCCGGCGGCCCGCAGCAGGTCCATCGACTGGGCGACCAGCGTGACCATGTGGTTCGCGCCGATCGCCAGGCCCGCGTGATACAGCGGCCGGGCCGACTCCTCGATCCACTCCGGCTCGCCGCCCATCTCGATGACCAGCGCCTCCGCGGCCATCCGCAGCTCGCCGGGGGCGGTCACGCCGAAGGTGCAGCCGTTCAGGCGCTGGACGTCCACCCGCGAGCCGGTGAACGTCATCACCGGGTGCAGGGCCAGCGGCAGCGCGCCGGCGCGCAGCGCCGGGTCCAGGACGGCGGTGCCGTAGCGGCCCGAGGTGTGCACCAGCAGCTGGCCCGGCCGGACCGCACCGGTCTCCGCCAAGCCGCTGACCAGGTCGGGCAGCGCGTCGTCGGGCACGGTCAGCAGCACCTGGTCCGCGTTCTCCAGCACGGCCGCGGGCTCCACCAGGGGCACCCCGGGCAGCAGCGCCTCCGCACGGCGGCGGGAGGCGTCGGACACTCCTGAGGCGGCGACCGGATGGTGCCCTGCCTGCGCCAGCGCGGCGGTGAGCGTCGCGCCCACGCGGCCCGCGCCCACGACCCCCACGGCCAGCCTCGCCGGCTTCTCCTCGACGACCACGTTGCCTCCCGGCTGTCCCTTCTCGTCAATCCTACGCGAAGGCGCTGGCGCTGACCCTTCCCTCTCCACGTGACCCCTCCCACCCCTCAAGGGGCAACCACCACCCCTACGGCACCCGTCCCGCCCCCCAGGGTGCGTCCCCGTCCAACGGCCCGCCGTGGCCCGTCGCGCAGTTCCCCGCGGTCCCTGGCGGGGCCCGTCCTGCCCACTGGGGTGCGTCCCCGTCCCACGGTTCGTGGTGGCTGTTCGCGCAGTTCCCCGCGCCCCTTGCGGGACCCGTCCTGCCCCCTGGGGTGCGTCCCCGTCCAACGGCCCGCCGTGGCTCGTCGCGCAGTTCCCCGCGCCCCTGACGGCAACCGG
>WRCZ01000327.1 GCA_009783685.1 Actinomycetes bacterium | reverse complement strand
CTACGCCGTGCTGTGGGCGACGAACAGCGGCGGGGTGCCGGGAACCAAGGCCACCTCGGACACCTTCACGATCTCGACGACCGAGCCGCCGCACCTCACCGGCCTCGGCGTGTGGAAGACCGACGGCACCGACGGGCCGCCGATGATCTGCGTGCTGTGGAGGATCAACGGCATCCACCAGGAGGAGTTCAGCGGACGGATCCACTTCCAGCTCGCGCCCGTCGCCGGCGGCACCCCCGACGCCACCACGGACTGGTACGTGGACTACGACCCCGCCGGCAACCTCGTACCGGACAGCAACGGCGAGTACAGCTGGTGCGCGTACTCCTACGACGTCCCGGCCTCGGATGCAGGACGCCACTGGACGCCGGTCGCTCTGACTGGTGACGACGGATTCGGGGACACCTTGAACCTCGGTTCTGGGGACCTGGCCGGCACATCCATCACCGACCCGGACGGAAACACCACGCCGGGGACATTCACCAACACGCCGTAAGCCGGCGCACCAGCACCCCATGTCCCGGCCTCGCAACGGGCGGTCGGGACATGGGTCACGGAAATGGGCTCGCGATCGCGTTCTTCCTCATCCTCGGACCGTTCGTGGTGCGGCGCGCGAGCGACGACCCACCTCGTGGCCTTCCAGATCGCCTTCGAAGGCCGACTCACCCCGGCCAACAACTGAACCTCAACAACCAAGATCAGCCGTTAAATTGACACGCCCGCTCGGTGCCCGCCCGGGTGTCCCACTCCCGTGGGCGGTATCCGTTGCGCTGGTTGACGCGATCATCGCTGACCTGCCCGTATGCGGTGTTGCAGGCGGCGTCGGCGTCCGCGGACATCAACGCGTCCGCGAACGTTTTGACCATCTGGCGCAGCAGGTCAGGACTCGCCGAGGTCAGGTTCTCCTCGGTCAGAGCGTGCAAGGGCACACTGTCGGGTGCGGTCATCGTGCTGATCTCCTTCGAGGCTTCGACACTTCGAAGATCAACCGATGACCGTTCATCTATGCGGACACCAACCCAGACGCCGGAGCAAACCCCCGGAACAGGTCCCACCCGCTACACCACTCCCACGACCGCAACCACATACACCGGATCGTCAAGGCCGCCCACGCTCCAGGGCGCAGCCCCACGAAAGCCTGAACGCGGCTCTTTCCGCCCGCGCATTGCGGTGTACAGGTTCCACCAGTCGGGCCTTTTCATGATCAATTACCGGGGGGTCACGGCGACCGAGTGCATCCCGATTAGGTCTGTCGTCGCATGGCGAGTGCCGTGCGAGTCGACTTCCTCGGCAGGCCTATGACGCGTTGCTCGGCGCCGGACGCGCGACCGCGGCGACTGCCTCCCGCCTCGGTCACGTGCCGGCCGGGCACAACGCCCGGGGGATCAGAAGGAGTCGCCGTACCAGTGGACGGCGCCCGGTGCGGTGACGGTCGCGAGCACCTCGGCGGCGGGGGTGAGGACCGGGCGAGCCATCCCGTAGTGGGTGGTCGCGGGGCGGGTCTCGGCGAGGAGGTACGGGAGCGCTCCGACGACGGCGGGCTCCGCGGGGAGGCGCACCGCCGCGGTGGTCGCGCCCGCCGCGCGCGCCCGGATCGCGGCGGCCGACAGCAGGGCAGCGGCACCGGCCGCTTCCCGGCCGGGCGCCAGGGCCATCTCCGCGATCTCGGCCTCCCCGGGGGCGGGGTGGCGGAGTACGGCGAACCCCAGCGGGGAGCCGGAGTGCCCGGCGCGCCCCCCGTCCTCGGCGACCAGGACGCACGCCGGGGGCGCGTACCTGACGGGTACCCGGTGCTCCCAGTCGTCCGCGCTGCGCACTGTGGTCAGCGGGCGGGTCGCGTCGAAGCCGTCCCGCAGGGCCCGCAGGGCCGGCAGGTCGGCGCGGGTCGACGGGCGTACGGCCGCGGCGCCGGGGTGCGGCGCCCGCTCGGCGAGCGGGCCGGACCAGCCGGGGGCGGCGAAGGTCCGCCACCCCGCGCTCTCGTAGACCCGCGGAGTGGCGGTGAACAGCAGCGACCAGGCGCAGCCGCCCGTGGTCATGGCGTCCACCGCCGCCGCGAGCAGGTGCCGGACGTGGCCGCGGCCGCGCGCGTCGGGGTGGGTGGCGACGCTGCCGAGGCAGCCGACGCGCTGCGGGCGGCCGGTGGCCGAGCGGATCGGGCGCGGCAGGTAGTGGAGCGCCGAGACCGGCCGCCCTCGGTCGTCCTCGGCGAGGAACGTGCGGGCGTGCCGGCCCGGGTCCCGGCCCCACAGGGCGATGACCGTCGCCGCATCGGGGAAGGCCGCCGCCCACAGCGCGTGCAGCCCGGGCTCGTCCGCCGGAGCGGCGGTGCGGTAACGCATGGCGAGGGACTTCCCTTCCTACGGTGACGCGGTGACGCGGTGACGCGGTGAGGCTCCGGTCCTGGTGCGGACCTGCGGTGCTGCGGGCAGCGGGCATCTCCCGCATCACCGCGTCCCGCCCGGTCAGAGGATCAGGTTGCCGCCGGTGGCGCTGACCCGCTTGCCGTCCGCAGGCAGCCCCTCCCGAGTGACGCCGTCCTCGGTGCACGCGGTGTGCAGGAGCGAGGAGGCGCCGGTGAACGCGGCAGCCGCCAGGGCGAGCCGGCCGCCGGTGAGCCGGGCGCCGACCGCGGTGTAGCGGTTGCCGCCGTCCGCGACGTGCACGTGGGCGGTGTCCGCGTCGGCCGCGCTGCTGCGCAGGTCGGCCAGGTCCCAGGTGACGGTGGCGGCGGTCCCGGCGGCGCGGGAGAGCAGGGCCTTGGCCGCGTTGGTGCCGGACAGGACCGCGCCGCCGCCGACGCTGATCCGCTGGTCGCGTACGGCACTCAGCGCGATGCCGGTGTCCGTGAGGCTGCCGCCGTCGACGGTGATCTCGGACGCCCCGACCGCGAGCGGCGCCGCGTCCGGCGTGCCGGCGAGCCGGCAGTCGGTGAGGTGGACCGGGCCGCTGCCGCGCAGCACGTTGCCGTCGAGGCCGGTGAACGTGGTGCGCACGAAGTGCACCGGCGCCGTGACCGGGGTCTGCACGAGCACGGAGGTCTTCGGCAGGTCGAAGCTGCAGTCGGTGACCGTCGTCGGCCGGGTGGAGCGTGCGGACTGCTGGGCGACGGCGAAGAAGGAGGCGGTGCAGCCGCGCAGTTGGGCGCCGTCCGCGTTGATCACCAGGGTGCCGGACGGGTCGAAGGTCGGCCGGGCGATGACCTTGACGTTCTCCAGCGTCAGGTCGGTGATCCTGGTGTTGGCGGTGAACCAGGAGCAGACGTGGTCGCGGACGGTGATGCGCTTGGCGGAATTGCCCCACTGCACACCGGAGTTGGCGATGTCCATCAGGCCGGAGTTGCCCTCGAAGAGCAGGTCGTGCTCGTACTGCCCGTGGGTGGTGAAGGGGTTGCCGCCCTCGTCGTCGCCGTCGCCGTGGCAGTTGACGACCTGGCAGTAGGCCGACGCCGTCAGGTCGTTGAGGTGCCTGACGTTGCTGGTGGTGCAGTCCGCGACGTGGCCGTAGAGGCAGTAGATCTGCTGGGTGAGATAGCCGGCGCCGCCGTACATGACGGTGGGCGGGTTCTTCAGGCCGCAGGCGACGGTGCGGTAGCGGGTGCACCAGCGCCGCATGACGACCGGCCAGAACGTGCCGGTGGCCTGGATGCCGGAGACGTCGCAGTCCACCGCGTACTCGTACGCCACCGGGTGCGATCCGGTGTACTCGTCGTCGATGGCGCCGGTGTCCTGGCCGGCGCCGAGGAAGACGAGGTTGTCCACCCGGGCGCCGGCGACCGGTTCGACCCGGCGCCAGGTGACCGTGCGGCCGGCCGCCAGCGGCCAGCCGTTGAGGTAGTCGACGCGGATGTGGGTGCCGTCGATGATCTCGGTGATCTCGACCATCTTCTGCAGTTCGCGCTCGTCGCTGCCGCCGCCGGCCACCTCGTCGCTCTGCACCGCCCACCACTGGCCGACCTTGAACGCGCCGGAGTCGGGTACCGGGAAGGCGTCGGTGAGTTCGATGACCTCGGCGGGCAGGGCATGGCTGACGGTGTCGGAGGTGACGGTGCCCTGGAAGAAGAGGACGGCGCCGAACGGGTTGTCGTGGGTGTTGCGCTCGATACCGCCGGTGTGGACGGTGTGGCCGCCGAAGTCCAGCGCGATCCGGGAGCGGTGGTAGGTGTGGCGGCGGCGGAAGAGCAGGTCGGTGTGGGCCTCGACCCGGTGCACGGACGGGTCGTCGACCATGGCGTCCAGCGCGTCGTCGGCCGGGGTGGTCGCGCCGAACAGGCCGAAACCGCGGAAGTCCAGCACTCCGTTGTGCAGGCGCAGCCAACGGCCGTGCGCGGGGCGGTCGTTCGGCCGCAGCACGGTGCCTCCGTTGGGCTCGCGGGTGCTGCCGGCGTCCCACCGCGTCGTCATGCCGCCGCCGTCGCCGGGCGTGCGGTAGCCGGCGACGGCGGCCACCGCCCCGTCCCGCAGCGACTTCGACGGGATGGCGAGCAGGTCGGCGACGGTGGCCGCGGCGGTCGTACCGGGCCCCGCACCGCCGCCCTTGCCGCTGTCGCCGTCGCTGCCGGTGCCCGCGGGGGCGGCCGCCTGCGCCGGCGCGGTGGTCAGCGCGCCGGCCGCGACGGCCGCCGCGCCGAGCCCGCCGGAGCGCAGCAGGTGTCTGCGGGTGGTGGTGGTCATGGGGTGGTGCCGTCCTTCCGCTGGGGGCCGAGCGACGTGCGGTACGGGGGCATGAACGCGGTGCGCGGCATCTGGTCGGCCAGGACCCCGCCGTCCACCACGATCCGGGTGCCGGTCAGGTAGGCGCCACCGTCTCCGGCGAGCAGCAGCAGCGCGCTCGCGCACTCCTCGGGCCGCGCGTAGCGGCCCAGCGGGATGTGCCGGCGGTACTCCGCCTCGAACGCCTCCCGGTCGAACGAGAACTCGCCGTCGATGGGGGTGTCCACCATGCCGGGGGCGATGCTGTTGACGGTGATGCCGTGCGGGGCCAGCTCGACCGCGAGGGTCTGGGTGAGCAGGTCCACCGCGGCCTTGGAGGCGTTGTAGTGCGCCAGCCCCGCCTCGGCGACCAGCGCGTTCTTGGAGGTGATGTTGACGATCCGGCCGGGCACGCCGTCGGCGACCATGTGCTCGGCGATGCGCTGGGTGAGGAAGAACACCGCGTCGAGGTTGACCCGCATCACGCGGTACCAGCTCTCCGGGGTGATCTCGTTGAACCGCTCCAGCGCGGCCGTGCCGGCGTTGTTGACCAGGATGCGGAGCGGACCGGCCTGCTCGCGCACCCGGTCGGCGAAGCGGTGCAGGGCCGCGGTGTCGGACAGGTCCTGCTCGACGACGAGCGCGCCGCGCCCGCACGCCCGGACCAGGGCGGCGGTCTCGCCGAGCCCGCCGGCACCGGGCAGGTCGGTGAGGACCAGGTCGGCGCCGGCCTCGGCCAGCGCCACCGCGAAGGCGCGGCCCAGGCCGCCGGCGGCGCCGGTGACCAGCGCGGTGCGGCCGGTCAGGTCGAAGCGCGCCGCGGCGGCCGGGTTCCCGGTGGAGGTCACGCCCCCTCCAGCCCGAGCAGGTCCAGCGACGGTCGGTGGATCAGCGCCTCCACGGCGTCCTGGTCGAGCGGGTCGAGGCCGGGAATGCCGGGGATGCGGGCGATCCGGCGCAGCCCGTCCACCGAGTCGTTCACCGTGGTGAACGGGTAGTCGCTGCCGAACAGCAGTTTGTCCCACACCCCGTAGTCCTGCACGAGGCGCAGGCTGTGCCAGAGCTGGAACGGCCGGTAGTGCAGCGCGCTGACGTCGGCGT
Organism: Actinomycetes bacterium; assembly: GCA_009783685.1. Taxonomy (GTDB): domain Bacteria; phylum Actinomycetota; class Actinomycetes; order Streptomycetales; family Streptomycetaceae; genus Actinacidiphila. The sequence continues at coordinate 1,582 of WRCZ01000327.1, read as the reverse complement.
AGACGTGCCGGTGCTTGCGGATCACCGCGATGCACTCGCCCTCGAAGGGGTGGCTCAGGTGCGCCAGCACCATCCGCAGTTCCGGGTGGCGCATGGCCACCCAATCCAGGTGCCGCGGCATCGCGTACTCCAGCGGTGCCTGCGAGACGAAGGTGGTTCCGGTGTGCACCAGCAGGGGCAGGCCGTGCTGCTCGGCGTACGCGTAGAGCGGCTCGTACGCCGCGTCGGCGGGGTCGAACCCGGCGTACATCGGCATCAGTTTGATGCCGCGCAGGCCCAGTTCCTCGTGGCCGAACCGGAGTTCGTCATGCCAGCCGGGCTGGGTCGGGTCGAGCGAGAGGTAGCCGATCAGCCGGTCGGGGTGCCGGGCGACGTAGCGGGCGACGGCGGCGTCGTCGACCCACAGCCCGCTGCGGCGCGCCTTGCCGCCGACCACCACGGTGCGGGTCCCCTCCGGCGCGCTCGCGGCGTAGTCCTCGTAGCGCACCGTGAGGTCCACCTCGCCGGCGTGCGCACGGGCCGACTCGGCCCGGAAGGCGTCGTCGAAGTCGTGGTTGTGCCGGAAGAGATGGGAGTGGACGTCGACGATCACGTGCGGTTCCTCTTCTCCCAGCCGTCCGCGAACATGTTCCAGAAGCGGTGGGTGGGCGGGTGCTCCGCGAAGACCTCGTCGACCAGTTCGACGCCGAGCCCGGGCGCGGTCGGCAGCTCGACGTGGCCGTCGGCGATCGGCAGCGCGCCGCGGACCGCCTCGAAGACGTACGGTTCGAGCAGCCCGTCGAAGGTCTCCAGGATCTTGAGGTTGGTGATCCCGAGCGTGGCGTGCACCGAAGCGGTGGTGCACAGCGGCGAGTTGGAGTTGTGCGGGGCGACCAGCATGCCGTGCGCGTCGGCCTGCGCGGCGATCTTCCGCAGCTCGGTGAAACCGCCGGCCATCGACAGGTCGGGCTGCACGATGTCCACGGCGTCGGTGGCGAAGAGCTGCTTGTATTCGTACCGGTTGTGGAAGTGCTCGCCGCCGGAGATCGGGAACGGTGCAATCTGCCGCAGCTCGGCGTAGCGCTCGATGTGCGTCCACGGCAGCGGCTCCTCGAACCAGCCGATGTCGTACGGCTGCAGTTCGTGCACCAGCCGCCGGGCGGTGGCCATCGCGAACCGGGCGTGGCCCTCGACGAAGAGGTCCACCTCGGGGCCGACCGTCTCGCGCACGGCCTCGACCAGCGCCAGCGAGCGGCGCAGCTCGGTCCGTTCCAGTTCGTGCAGCCCGGCACCGAACGGGTCGAACTTCAACGCGGTGAAGCCCTTGGCAACGGTCTCCTTCGCCTTGGCGGCGAACTCGGCCGGGTCGCGCTCGCCGGTGTACCAGCCGTTGGCGTAGACCCGGACCCGGTCGCGGGTGGCGCCGCCGGTCAGCCGGTAGGCGGGCACGCCCAGGGCCTTGCCCATCAGGTCGTACAGCGCCTGGTCCACGCCGGAGACGACGATGCCGCCGATGTCGCCGCCGCGCAGGAAGTCGCCCTGGTACATGCGCAGCCAGAGCTCCTCGACGTCGAACGGGTCGGCGCCCAGCAGGTGGCGGTGT
>WRCZ01000326.1 GCA_009783685.1 Actinomycetes bacterium | reverse complement strand
CGGCCCCCGCCACTTCCCAGGACGGGTGCCCTGTGCCGCGTGGGGCTGCAGAGCGCCATGATTCCGGCATCCGGCCGGTGTCGTACTACGCCCGGATCGCCCGGAACGCGGGCACCGAGGTCTTCGAGACCGGCGGCAACACGTGGCCCCGCGGCGCCGCGCCCGCTGACCACATGCCCCTTGGGTGCGCCGGATGGTGCGGCGCACCCAAGGGGGACCGGTCGGCACGGGTCCGCCCCGGCCGGCCGGCTCCGCCCGCCATCCGATCTCCCGTCCCCGCAGGTCAGGCGGTGTGTTCGCGCCATCCGCCGCGGCCGCTTGCACCCGTTATTTCAATGGAGAGCCTGGTCCGAGGACCCATGGCGGGAGATGTGCGGACGCCGGCGCGGGCGGCCTGCGGCCGAGTGGCGGGGCGGGCGCCGCGGGCGTGCAATGGGACGGGGAGACCCAGCACTGGAGGGATCGTGCCCGTTGTACCCCTCAACACCATCGTTTCCGACGCCTTCGACAAGCGGTACGGCGTTCCGGCCATCAACATCGTCAACGACCTCACCCTGGAGTCGGTGCTGGCCGCGGCGGTGGAGAAGTCGTCGCCACTGATCGTGCAGACCTCCGTCAAGACGGTCAGGTCGATCGGCAGCGACGTGCTCTACGCGATGTGGACGGCGATGACGGCCGGGATCGAGGTACCCGTCACCCTGCACCTGGACCACTGCCCGGAGCGCGAGGTCATCTCGGAGTGCCTCGCCCGCGGCTGGAACTCCGTGCTGTTCGACGCCTCCCGGATGCCCGTCGAGGAGAACATGCGGCAGACCGTCGAGGTGGTCGCCGAGGCCCGCGGCTACGGGGCCCACGTCGAGGGCGAGATCGAGTCCATCACCGGCGTGGAGGACGGCGTCGGCTCGGACACCGCGGCCGAGCGGCAGAGCCTCGACACCGTGCTGGAGTTCCTGCGGACCACCCAGGTGGACGTCTTCGCCCCCGCGATCGGCAACGCCCACGGCGCGTACAAGCAGGCGCCGGTGCTGGACTTCCAGCGCGTCGCGGACATCGTGGCGGCCCATCCGCTGCCGATCGCGCTGCACGGCGGCAGCGGGATGTCCGACGAGCAGTTCCACGAAATGATCTCCCTGGGGTGCGCCAAGGTGAACATCTCGACCGCCCTCAAGGAGACGTACATGAAGTCCAACCTGGCGTTCCTGCAGTCCACGGCCGAGCGCGGCAAGTGGGATCCGCCGTCGCTGTTCCGGGCGGTGCGCGAGGACGTGGTCGAGATGGCCGGCTCCCTGATGACGCTGTTCGGCAGCGCCGGACGGGCGGACTGAGCCGATGCCCGCCCTGGTCCTGGACTGCGACGGCGTGCTCGCCGACACCGAGCGCTACGGTCATCTGCCCGCGTTCAACCGGACGTTCGAGGAGTTCGGCCTGCCCGTGCAGTGGTCCGACGCCGAGTACGCCGAGAAGGTCAAGGTAGGCGGCGGCAAGGAGCGGATGAAGACGCTGCTGACCCCGGACTTCGTCAAGGAGGCCGGCCTGCCCTCCGACCCCGAAGCGCTCGCCGGCGAGGTGGCACGCTGGCACCGCCGCAAGACCGAGATCTACACCGGCATCATCGGCAGCGGAGCCATCCCGCCCCGGCCCGGGGTGCGGCGGGTGATGACCGAGGCCCACGACGCGGGCTGGACGCTGGCGGTCGCCTCCACCTCGGCGGAACGGTCGGTCCGCAGCGTGCTGGACCTGGCCGCGGGTCCCGAACTCGCGCCGAAGGTCCATGTGTTCGCCGGCGACGTGGTCGAGCACAAGAAGCCGTCGCCGGACATCTACCAGCTGTGCGTGGACCGGCTCGCCCTCGACCCCGCGCGGACCGCGGTGGTGGAGGACAGCCGCAACGGGATGCTGGCGGCGCTGGCGGCGCACCTCGCGTGCGTCGTCACCGTCAGCGCCTACACCGCGCAGGAGGACTTCGCCGGGGCGTCGCTGGTGGTCAGCTCCCTCGGCGACCCGGCACCGCAGGAGACCGTGACGGAGGTCCTGAGCGACCCGCTCGGCCTCGACCCGCGCCCGTTCGTCCGCCTGGAGGACTTCCGGCGCATCCTCGCGGCCGGCGGCCCGGGCACCGCGCAGCACTGACGCCAGGCGGGTGAGGAGAGCCATGTCATCGCCATCGACAGCAGGAAGCGACCTGGAGTTCGTCGTCGCGACGATCGCCCGGACGGCCGTCGACAACGAGCGGCAGTTCAGCGATCTGGACGCCGTCGCGGGCGACGGCGACTTCGGGTACTCGCTCGCGCGGGGCTTCGAGATCGTCCTCGCCGACTGGGACACCTTCGACCGGAGTTCGCCCGCGGAGTTCCTCAAACGGGTCGCGATGGTCATCTCCAAGCGGGTGGGCGGCACTTCGGGGCCGCTGTGGGGGACCGCGTTCCTGCGGGCGGCGATGGCCGTCAAGGACCGGCCGGACCTTGCCGGGCTGAACGGCGAGGACGCGGTCGCCATGCTCAGAGCCGCGACCGAGGGCATCAAGGTCCGCGGCAGGTCCGACGTCGGCGACAAGACCCTGCTGGACGCGCTGGTCCCGATGACGGACGCGGTGGAGAAGGAACTCGGCAGCGCCGAGGGGGGCGCGACCGGCGCCGGAGCGGCCCGCGTGGCCGCGACGACCGCGCGGGCGGCGGCCGACGCGACCACGCCCATGCAAGCCATGCGGGGCCGTCAGAGCTACACCGGGGAACGCAGCATCGGCTCGCCGGACCCCGGCGCGGTGGCCGTCGCGGTGATGGCCGAGCGCATCGCCGACACCTGGGACGCCCGCGACTGAGCGCGCCGGCGGCCCCTCCCCCGCGTCCAGGGACGCCGCCCCTCCCCCGACCCCGCATCCCCTCCCCCACACCTACGAACCACCTGGAGCCACCCCATGAAGAAGTTCGTCAACGACCCGAAGGACTTCGTCGCCGAGATGCTGGAAGGGCTGGCGCTGGCCAACCCCGACACCCTGCGCTACGTCCCCGAGTACAACCTGATCATGCGCGCGGACGCGCCCCAGAAGGGCAAGGTCTCGATCGTGCAGGGGTCGGGCTCGGGCCACGAGCCCGCCCACGTGATGAGCGTCGGCAAGGGCATGCTCGACGCGGCCTGCCCCGGCGACGTCTTCTCCGCTCCGCCCGCCGACTTCGTCTACGAGACGGTCAAGCGGGTGGCCTCCCCCAAGGGCGTCCTGCTGCTGGTGAACAACTACACCGGTGACCGGATGGCCTTCGAGATGGCCGAGGAGATGGCGCAGGTCGACGGTATCGAGGCGCGCACCCTGTTCATCGACGACGACGTGTCGGTGCAGGACTCCACCTACACGGTGGGCCGCCGCGGGGTCGCGGGCAACTTCTTCGTGATGAAGGCCGTCGGTGCGGCGGCCGAACGCGGCGCGGACCTCGACGAGGTGCACCGCATCGGGACGAAGGTCAACTCCGTGGCCCGCACCATGGGCATGGCCCTGACCCCGTGCACCCCGCCCGCCAAGGGCTCCCCGCTGTTCGACCTGCCCGAGGACGAAGTCGAGATGGGCGTCGGCATCCACGGTGAGCCGGGCCGGCGCCGGGAGAAGCTGCGCACGGCCAAGGAGATGGTGAACGAGCTGGTCACCGCGGTCGTCGAGGACCTGCCGTTCTCCTCCGGCGACCGGGTCGCGCTGATGGTGAACGGCCTGGGCGGCACGCCGGTCGGTGAGCTCTACCTCGTCTACGGGCTGGCCCACAAGCAGCTGGCGGACCTCGGCATCGAGATCCACCGCTCCTACGTGGGCGAGTACTGCACCTCGCTGGACATGGCCGGTGTCTCGATCACCCTGGTCCGCCTGGACGACGAGCTGGTGGACCTGTTCGGCGCGCCCGCCGAGATCCCCATCCGCGTGTTCTGACGGCTGCGCGGTCCTTCACGGCGCAGGGGGGCACCCCCCGCGCGAGCCTCACTCCGCAGGGCTCGGCGGGGCGTCGGGGACGGCCGCGCGGAGGGTGGCCAGCAGGTCGAGGAGGGTGGCGCGCTGGGCCGCCGAGAGGGTCGAGGTCGCCGTGGCCAGTGCGGTGCGGTCGATCTCCTCGGCGCGCGCGTGGAGGTCGCGTCCGACCGGGGTGAGGGTCAGCAGGTAGGCGCGGCGGTCGGTGGGGTGGCGGGCCCGCTCGACCAGGCCCTCCCGTTCCAGCGCGTCGACCAGCGAGGTGACCGTGCGCGGGGCGACGTCCAGCGCCTCGCCGAGGTCGCGCATGCGCAGCGGCTCGGTCGTCGTGGCCAGCGCCCGCAGCAGCCGCAGGCGGGACACGGACAGGCCGTGGCAGCGTAGTTGGGCGTCGACGTAGGTGCGCAACCGCAGCGTCGTGAGGAAGAGGTCGTCGACCAGGACGTCGCTGCTGCGGGTCTCCACCACGGTGTTCCGCCTCACTCTCTCCACGAGCTCTCACCCGTTGTGTGTCGACTCATAGTGAGTAGACTCAGCATATCGGCCGTACGCGCCGAGGCTTTCGTACGTCCCCCGACCACCGCAGAGCGCCCCGGGCCGCCGGGGAAGGAGAACGATGCCCGGCCGCCGCCTGGACCAGCGCCTGGTCGTCCCCGTCATGTTCGTCGCCACCTTCTTCCTCGTGGTGATGGACGGTGCCATCACCACCGTGGCGCTGCCCTCCATCGCCCGCCAGTTCGGCGTGTCGGCGGCCGGCAGCGACAGCGTCGTCGTGGTGTACCCGGTGTGCGTCGGCATCACCATCCCGCTGTCCGGCTGGCTCGGCGACCGCTTCGGCGGCAAGCCGGTGCTGATCGGTGCCATGGGGCTGTTCACCGCGGCGTCCGCGCTCTGCGGGATCGCCGGCGGCCTCGACCAGCTCGTCCTGTACCGGGGCCTGCAGGGCCTGGCCGGCGGGCTGCTCACGCCGGTGGCCGCCGCGATGCTGTTCCGCACGTTCACGCCCTCCGAGCGGGTGCGGGCCTCGCGCGTGATGACCATCCCGCAGCAGGTCGCGCCCGCCGTCGCGCCCATGATCGGCGGCGTGCTCGTCGACAGCCTCTCCTGGCGCTGGGTCTTCTACGTCAACCTGCCCTTCGGTGTGGCCGCCTGCCTCTTCGGCCTGCTGTTCCTCGACAACTCCCGCGAGCCCAGGCCCGGGAGGCTCGACATCCCCGGCCTCGTGCTGTCCGCGGCCGCGATGTCGCTGCTGATGTACGGGGTGTGCGAGGGCGCCCGGCAGGGCTGGTCGTCGCCGGTGATCGTGGGGAGCCTCGCCACCGCGGCCGTCCTGGTGGCGGCCACCATCGTGGTCGAACTGCGCACGCGCGCACCGGCGTTGCGGCTGAGACTGTTCAAGGACGCGCTGTTCAGGGACACCAAGGTGATCGGCCTGATCGGCGTGGTGCCGTTCATGGGCGCGATGTACGCGGCGCCGCTGTTCATCCAGGAGGCGCAGGGCGGGTCCGCCCTGCAGTCCGGCACCAGCACCTTCACCGAGGCCATCGGCGTGCTGCTGACCGTCCAGGTCGTGTCGCGGTTCTACGACCGGGTCGGCCCCCGGCTGATCATCGCCGGCGGGCTGCTGTGCGTGACCGTCGTGCTGGGCGTCATGACGAGCGTGGACGCCGGTACGGGGGCGTGGGCCATGCGGCTCTACATGTTCCTGCTGGGGCTCGGCATGGGCGCCGTCTTCATGCCGGTCACGGTGGCGTCGTTCAGCACGATCCCCAAGGAGGACATGGGCCAGGCGTCCACCCTCAGCAGCGTGATCAGCCAGCTCGCGATGGCCCTGGCGCCCGCGCTGGTGGCGACCCTGCTCATCGCCGGCACCCCGCACGGCCTGCGCACCGCGCCCCCGTCCACCTACCGCACCGTCTACCTGGTGCTCGCCGTGATGTGCGCGGCGGCCACCCTCTTCACCCTGAAGCTGCACGACGCCCCCGCCCGCACCACCCCGCCCCCGCCGCGGAGTCCGCGCATCCCGCGCCGGCGACGCGCGGAAGCGGCCGCCGAGGCGAGGGCACCGCGGAGCTGAGCGGCGCCCCCGCCCCGTACCGGCGGCGACCGGCTCAGTTCAGGGCCGGGACCGCGATCCGTCCTGGCTCGTGGGCGATCGGCACCGGCTCGCCCTCGACCGTGGCGGTGCGGGCCCAGGGGGCGGCGAGGCGCAGCGGGCGTCCGCCGGGACGGGCGGCGGGGCCGGTGACCTCGACGGTCCGCGTGACCGGGTCCAGGCGGACGGCCAGCAGCGCGCTCAAGGGGGCGTCGCAGGCGGCCAGGACGTGGCCTCCCTGCTGGAGGGAGCTTCCACCGGTGAGGAGGATGCGCTGGACGTCGCCGAGGTGGTCGACGTACGCCAGCGGCCCGTCGAAGGAGTACGGGCCGAACCCGCGGGTCCGCCCGTCGTCCGGGGCGCGGAGGCAGAAGCCGTTCAGCGCGCCCTCGGGGGTGGTCGCGGTCAGCCGCAGCAGGCGGCCGCCGCCGGCCACGTCCTCGGCGCGGAGTTCCGCCGTGGTGCCGGAGTCCGGCGGCACCGGCAGCAGCAGGGTGTCGAGCGTGACCGGGCCCGCGGCGGTCAGCGAGTAGGAGACGTACCTGGCGGGGCTGACCTGGTAGGTGACGGGCGAGTAGTAGCCGTCGGCGAGGGTCGCGGTCACCGCCTTGGGGGCGGCCGGGACGATGGCGAGTTGCGTGCCGGAGGCGAAGTGGGTGCGGGCGACGGCGCCGTCGAGGGCGGGTGCGGCGTCGGGCAGCAGATGCCAGTTCTGCTGGTAGCCGTGCGGCCCGGAGTCCGCCGGGGTGAGCGTGTCGGTGACCAGCCACCCGAGGCCGTGCAGGAACAGCACCGAGCGTGCGTGGCCGACCCCGGGCGTGGCGTCGGTGCGGCCGTCGGCGAGGTCGGCCCACGGGACGGAGACGTTGCCGACGACCCCGGCGGCGGTGGGGTCCTGGACCCTGCCGTCGATGGTGACGGTGTTGGCGGCCTGCGTGGTCGTCCGCAGCCAGTCGGCCGTGGGGTCGGCGGCGTAGACGTAGGCGCCCATGGCGGGCAGCAGCGGGCGGTCGTGGGCGTAGACCTGGACGGCGAGTTCGTCGGGGTGGCCGTGGTTGCCGCGGTCGGCGGCGAGCCGCAGATACCAGTCGCGGTCCGTCCAGCCGGTGCGCTGGACGGCTACGCGGGTGTCGGGGTACGTCACCGAGGTGTGGCCGGGAGCGGCGCCGGAGGTGCCGCCGGTGGCGACGTACCGGAGCCGGTCGTCGTCGAGGAGCGCGGCCAGCCGGGCGAGCGCGGACCGCTGGTTGCCGTAGCTGGAGTCGCCGTAGGCCGGGTCGTAGCCGTTGGGGTAGGTCTCGTCGGCCAGGAACCAGGCCAGCTTGCGGACGGGGTCG
>WRCZ01000325.1 GCA_009783685.1 Actinomycetes bacterium | reverse complement strand
TCGGCAAGCGCTTCGTGCTGATCGCCCCCGACGAGTACCGCACCTTCGGCATGGACGCGTTCTTCCCGAGCGCGAAGATCTACAACCCGCTGGGCCAGCAGTACGAGTCGGTGGACCGCGAGCTGCTGCTGGCGTACAAGGAGTCGCCGACCGGCCAGATGCTGCACGACGGCATCTCCGAGGCCGGCTGCACCGCCTCCCTGATCGCCGCGGGCTCGGCGTACGCCACGCACGGCGAGCCGCTGATCCCGGTGTACGTCTTCTACTCGATGTTCGGCTTCCAGCGCACCGGCGACCAGTTCTGGCAGATGGCCGACCAGCTGGCGCGCGGCTTCGTGCTCGGCGCCACCGCGGGCCGCACCACGCTGACCGGCGAGGGCCTGCAGCACGCGGACGGCCACTCGCAGCTGCTGGCCTCCACCAACCCGGCCTGCGTCGCCTACGACCCGGGGTACGCGTACGAGATCGCGTACATCGTGCAGGAGGGCCTGCGCCGGATGTACGGCGAGACCGAGGACGGCAAGGCGGGCGAGGACGTCTTCTTCTACCTGACCGTCTACAACGAGCCGATCCAGCACCCGGCCGAGCCGGCCGACGTGGACGTCGAGGGCATCCTCAAGGGCATCCACCGGATCAGCGCGGGCCAGGCGGGCACCGTCCCGGCGCAGATCATGGCGTCCGGCGTGGCGGTGCCGTGGGCGATGGAGGCCCAGCGCCTCCTCGCCGAGGACTGGGGCGTGCGCGCCGACGTGTGGTCGGCGACCTCCTGGAACGAGCTGCGGCGCGAGGCCGTCGCGGTCGAGCAGCACAACCTGCTGCACCCGGAGGAGGAGCAGGCCGTCCCGTACGTGACGCGCAAGCTCACCGGCGCGGAGGGCCCGTTCGTGGCCGTCTCCGACTGGATGCGCTCGGTACCGGACCAGATCGCCCGCTGGGTGCCGGGCCGGTACACCTCGCTCGGTGCCGACGGCTTCGGCTTCGCCGACACGCGCGGCGCGGCACGCCGTTTCTTCCACATCGACGCGCAGTCGATCGTGCTGGCGGTGCTGACCGAGCTGTCCCGCGACGGCAGGATCGACCGCTCGGTGCTCAAGCAGGCCGTGGACCGGTACCAGCTGCTGGACGTGGCCGCTGCCGACCCGGGAGCGGCCGGCGGCGACGCCTGACCGCACCTTCCGCAGGGGCTCCGGACGTGTCCGGAGCCCCTGCGGCGTGTCCCGGACCGGGTCCCGGCTTTGCCGAGATATTCCTTTGTGAAACGTGATGCCGGTCACGATAAGCAACCGAGGGCACCCCTGCGTTGTCTAGTGTGGGGAGACGAGCAGCTGTCACCGACGGCGGTTCCGTCCGTGATCCCCCCGAGGATCTCCCCCAGCCGCCGCCCCGCCCCGGCGGGACGATTTCGCGAGGCATCGTCGAGTGACCCTTCTCTACGCGCGACTGAGCCCAACCTCCATCCGCGCCCTGCTGGCCCTGGCGGTCGTCTTCGTCATGCTGGGCACCACCGGATGGACGGCGATCCGCCCGCACACCGTGACCAGTGCCCGGACGGCCGCCCTGTCGTCGTGGATGCACGGCACCATCGGCCACCGCAGGCTGCCGAGCCCGGACGCGGCGCCGGCCACCATCGCCCGCTTCTTCGCCTCGCTGACCGCCGCCCAGGGCCGCAGCCTGGCCCGCCGGTACCCGCTGGTGGTCGGCAACCTCAACGGCGCGCCGCTGGCCCTGCGCTACCGCGCGAACCGGCTCTCGCTCGCCCGGTTCCGGGCCGCCGAGGCGGCCCGCTCGGTCAGCGACAAGCTCACCCCCGCCGGCCGCCAGGTCGCCGGGCGCCTGTCGCACCGCTACGCCTCGCTGCTCGACGGGCAGCGCCAGATCCTCTCCTTCGACCCGACCGGCGCCGGCCGGGTCGCCGAGGTCTTCGGGGACCTGTCGACCGCCGCCCGGATCTCCGTCGTCGTGCCCGGCGTCGACACCGACATGCTCACCTTCGAGCGCAGCATCAAGCCGTACGCGGCGCCCGTCGGCATGGCCAAGGCCCTGTACGACGCCGAGCAGGCCGACGTGCCGGGCGCCAGGACCGCGGTGATCGCCTGGGCCGACTACACCACCCCGTCCGGGGTCGGCCTGGACGCCTCCACCGGCACCCTCGCCGAGCGCGGCGCGGTGCGGCTCAAGGCCCTGGTCGGGGCGCTGCCCCGGCAGGCCGAGGTGTCCCTGTTCTGCCACTCGTACGGGTCGGTGCTGTGCGGCGTGGCCGCGCCCGACCTGCCACGCGGCAGGATCGACGACATCACCGTGTTCGGCAGTCCCGGCATGCGCGTCCGGCGCGCCGCGGACCTGCACACCACCGCGCACGTATGGGCGGCCCGGGACGAGGGCGACTGGATCAGCGACGTCCCGCACGTGGAGTTCGCCGGGCTCGGCCACGGCGCGGACCCGGTGTCCGGCTCGTTCGGTGCCCGGGTGATCAGCGCGGCCGGCGCGAGCGGCCACCCCGGCTACTTCGCCCCGGGCACCGCCAGCCTGGCCAACTTCGCCGAGATCGCCCTCGGCGACTACCAGGCGGTGGCCTGCAAGGACGGCACCGGCTGCACCGCCGGGCTGTGACGGCGCGGGGCGCCGACGGCGCCCGGCCCTTCGGCCGCGCCCCGGTACGGCGGGCGGATCACGCGGCCACGCGCGAGGTCGGTCCGGCGCGCTGTCGGACCCCCGTCCTAGGCTGGCCCGCATGGTGACCTTCGAGGAGTTCGCGGGGCTCGCGCTCGCCCTGCCGCAGGCACACGAGCGGATCACCTGGGGCAGCGAGCACACCTTCCGTGTCGGCGAGAAGATCTTCGCGATGGGTGCGCCGGAGTCCGCCCATGTCTCGCTCAAGGCGTCCCTGGAGGACCAGAGCGAGTTGATGGCCGCCGACCCGGAGACCTTCTCGGCCGCGCCCTACGTCGGCCGGTTCGGCTGGGTGCGGGTGGCGCTGGCGACGGCGGACCCGGAGGAACTCGGCGAGCTCCTCACCGAGGCGTGGCGGCGAACGGCGCCCAAACGGGCGGTGAAGGCGTTCGACGAGACGCGTGAGGCGCAAGTGGGGGACGTGCAGAAAAGGCAGCGACGCGCGTAGCGCGAGCCGGGTCCGGCGAGCGCGCGCGGTCATAGGCTGACCCTTATGGGTGACGTACTGGCCGGGAGCAACGCCGCGTGGGAATTCGAGCCCGACGCGGTCGTCATCCGGTACACGCGGGGCGTGCGCGGCCCGCGCCTGCTTCAGGCGCTCGGCGAGCGGCGGATCCCGCACGCCGCGCTGGAGGACGTGGAACTGCTCGACGGGCGGCGCGGCACGGCGGTGCTGCGCGCGGTGCCGCGGCACGGCGCCGACCCCCTGATCGAGGCCGCCGGCGGCCAGCTGAAGGATTCCGCCGACCCGTACCGGCTGGTGGTACCCGACCAGAACCGCACCCTCGCCGAGTACTACCGCGACGAGTTGCGGGCCGCGATCGCCGCGCAGGAGCACGCGGAGCCGCCCGGCCGCTTCCTGGTGGAGGCGCCGTCCGCGCCGCGCTCGTTCAAGGCGTACGACGCCAAGGCCTTCTTCGACGGCCGGACGGTGGCCTTCCGCTGGTTCTGGACCGGCGCGTCGTCGGCGAAGTGGAAGGCCGGCGACCAGGTCTTCCCGGTCGAGGAGCTGAGCGGGGTCGACTGGCGCTCCCCCGAGCTGCTGCACGGCCATCTGCGGCTGCTGCGCCGCTCCAACGACGGGGCCGGCACGCCTGCCGCGGTCCAGCCTCCGGGCGAGGCCGACCAGGACCCGGCCGCGGTGGTGTTCGGCCTGGGCTACGGCCTGGTGCACGAGTCGCTGCCGTTCGCCGCGGCCGTACTGGCCGCGATCCGCGCCGCCCGCACGCGCGCCTGATCCGGACCGGGGCGGGCCCGGCCCGGCTCGTGCGCGCGTGCGGGACGGGGGACGTACGGCGGCGGCCGACGCGTACCCCCGGCCGCGTGCGGAACCCGGCGGCTACTCGCGGGAGGGCGAGGTACCGGCCATGTCGGCGTAGCGGTCGCCGGCGACCGCGCCGGCGATCGGCTCCAGCCACTCCAGTTCGAGGTCGGTCAGCGTGAGGTGGGTGGCCGCGGTGTTCTCCAGCACCCGGGAGGGCTTGCGGGTGCCCGGGATCGGGACCACCGGCAGCCCGTGCACCTCGGCGCGCTGCTGCACCCAGGCCAGCGCGATCTGTCCGAGGGTGGCGTCGTGCGCCTTGGCGGCCTTGCGGACCGGGTCCAGCAGGTTCGCGTTGTGCCGGGCGTTCTCGCCGGTGAAGCGCGGCTGGTGCGCCGGAAGTCGTCCGCGCCCAGCTCCGCGGAGGCGTCCTGGAACGCGCCGGTGAGGAAGCCGCGGCCCAGCGGCGAGTACGGCACGACGGTCACGCCCAGCTCGGCCGCGGCGCCCACCACCGACACCTCGACGTCCCGGCTGAACAGCGACCACTCCGACTGGACGGCGGCGATCGGGTGCACGGCGTGCGCCTGTCGCAGTTCGGCCCCGGTCACCTCCGACAGGCCCAGCTGCCGTACCTTGCCGGCCGCGACCAGTTCGGCCATCGCGCCGACCGACTCGCTCAGCGGCACCCGCGGGTCGCGGCGGTGCATGTAGTACAGGTCGATGGTGTCGATGCCGAGGCGGCGCAGGCTGTCCTCGACCGCCTGCCGGATGTAGGCGGGGTCGTTGCGGATCTCCCTGCTGCCGTCCGGGCTCCGGTGGATGGCGAACTTGGTGGCGAGCACGACCTCGTCGCGGTGGGCCTTCAGGAACGGCGCGAGGAACTCCTCGTTGCGGCCCATGCCGTACATGTCGGCGGTGTCGAAGAGGGTCACCCCGGCGCCCAGCGCGGTCTCCAGGGTCTCGCGGGCCGCGGTCTCGTCGGTGGGGCCGTAGAAGTCGCTCATGCCCATGCAGCCCAGGCCCTGGACGCCGACCAGCGGGCCGTTCTCGCCGAGCCGGGCGGTTCCGATGCGGTTCTGGGAGGTCATCACGCGGTCCTCTCCGGGGCGCAGCGCGCGCCCGCGTACGTACTGATCTTGTGGTCCAGGACCGTCACCGTGTCCTGGAGTTCGGCGATCCGCTGCAGGACGTCCGTGCGGGTCGACTCCAGCAGGGCCTGCCGCTGCGGGAAGGTGTGGTCGCCCTCCCGGACGAGTTCGGCGTAGCGCACCATGTCGGCGACCGGCATGCCGGTCAGCCGCAGCTTGCCGACCAGGTCCAGCCAGTCCAGGTCCCGGTTGGTGAACCGCCGCTGCCCGGTGTGGGAGCGGTCGACGTGCGGCATCAGCCCGATCCGCTCGTACCAGCGCAGGGTGTGGGCGCTCAGGCCGGTGAGGTCCGCGACCTCGCTGATGGTGTACCTGTCCTGGCCGTCGGGCCGCGGGTGCCCGTCGTCGACCTCCTCGCAGATCGCCGGACCCGTGGACCCGCCCCGTCCGTCCCGTCGGCTGTTCTTCGCCACCTGCACGACCGTCATGCCCACCACGCTAAGACCTTGGAGTGCACTCCAGGCAAGCGCCGCCCGGGGCTTTCCGGTGCCCTCCGCACGGCACCACCCGGGCGGAGCCTTAGGCTCCGTTGCATGGAGAGCCTGGGGATGATCGCGCAGTGGCCGGTGGCGAACGCGGCGGCGGCCGTGGTGCGGCAGGACGGGACGGTGGCCGGCACCCACGGCCCGGTGGACCGGCCGTTCCGGCTGGCGTCGGTGACCAAGCCGCTGGCGGCCTACGCGGTGCTGGTGGCCTACGAGGAGGGCGTCTTCGAGCTGGACGACCCGGCGGGTCCCGAGGGCTCGACGGTACGGCACCTGCTGGCGCACGCGTCCGGGCTCGCCTTCGACGAGCACACGGTGACGGCCCCGCCCGGCACCCGGCGGCTGTACTCCAACGCCGGGTTCGAGGTGCTCGGCGACACGGTCGCCAAGGCCGCGGACATGCCGTTCGCCGAGTACCTGCGCCAGGCGGTGCTGGAGCCGCTGGGCATGGCCGGCACCTCGCTGCCCGGCTCGCCGGCCGCCGACGGCATCTCGACGGCGGGCGACCTCGCGCGGTTCGCCGCGGAGCTCCAGGCACCCCGTCTGCTGCACCCCTCGACGGTGGCCGCGGCCACCTCCGTGGCCTTCCCCGGGCTCAAGGGCGTGCTCCCCGGCTACGGCCACCAGAACCCCAACGACTGGGGCCTCGGCTTCGAGATCCGCGACGGCAAGTCCCCGCACTGGACCGGCGCGCACTCCTCGCCGGCGACCTTCGGGCACTTCGGCCAGTCCGGCACGTTCCTGTGGGTGGACCCGGCGGCCGGGGCGGCGTGCGTGCTGCTGACCGACCGGGACTTCGGGGAGTGGGCGCTGCCGCTGTGGCCGCGGCTGACCGACGCGGTGCTGGCCGAACTGCGGGGCTGACGCCGGGACTTGCGGCTTCCGAGCCGGGAGTCAGAGCAGGGGGTCCATGGCCCACACCAGGTACTCGGCCGGGCCGTTCGTGCGGGCCTCCACGGGTGCCTGGCCGGTGATCCGTGCGGCGTCGCCCGGGCCGAGCAGCGCCTCGCCGTCCGGGTGGTCGAGGTGCACCGAGCCGCGGACCACGTGCACGTAGCGGTAGGCGGCCGTCGGCAGGCCGCAGGCGTCCGGCCCGTCGGGACGGGACGCGTACAGGGCGGCGGCGCGCTGCCGCAGCCGCACCGCCGGGCAGTCGTCCGGGGCGCCGGAGGCCAGCAGCCGCAGGCCGGGACCCCGCGGGACGGGCGCGGTCACCGCCGTGTACTCCGGCGGCCCGCCGGTCGCGTCGGGGCGCAGCCACATCTGCAGGAAGCGCAGCGGCCGCGGGCCGGCGTTGCGCTCGGTGTGCCGCACCCCGCCGCCCGCGCTCAGCCGCTGCAGGTCGCCGGCGCCGAGCAGGGCCGCGGTGCCCTGGTCGTCCCGGTGTTCGAGGGTGCCGTCCAGCACCCAGGTGACGATCTCGGTGTCGCTGTGCGGATGCTCGTCGAATCCGGCGCCGGGCGCCACGAGTTCCTCGTTGCAGGCGATGAGGAACCCGAACCCCACGTTGTCCGGGTCGTAGTGCACGCCGAACGAGAACGCGTGCCACGATTCGACGCCCGCGTCCGGCTCCCCGCCCCGGTACCGCCCCGCCCCCACCCACACTTCGATCACTCCCCCAACCTATCTCCCCCACGAACCCGCACCCGTGCGACGCCAGGACGTGCCCCAAAGGGGCGCGAGGAACTGCGCGCCCAGCCACCCACAGCCGTACGACGGCAACGCCACCCAGCGGGGCAAAGCGGCCCCCGCCAGGGGCGCGGGGAACTGCGCGAGCAACCACCCACCAGCCAGGTGACGGCGACGCGGCCCAGCGGGGCAACGCGGACCCCGCAAGGGGC
>WRCZ01000324.1 GCA_009783685.1 Actinomycetes bacterium | reverse complement strand
TGGCGGCAGCGCCAACAAGTCCTTCCTCTACCAGGAGACGAAGGCCGTCCTGAACGAGGCCTCCATGATGAAGTTCCTGGAGGAGAAGATCCGCTCGCTGGGCACGGCCGCCTGCCCGCCGTACCACCTGGCGATCGTCGTCGGCGGTACGAGCGCCGAGTACGCGCTGAAGACCGCCAAGTACGCCTCCGCGCACTACCTGGACGAGCTGCCGGCCGAGGGCTCGCCGGCCGGGCACGGCTTCCGGGACAAGGAGCTGGAGCAGCAGGTCTTCGAGCTGACCCAGAAGATCGGGATCGGCGCGCAGTTCGGCGGCAAGTACTTCTGCCACGACGTGCGGGTGGTCCGGCTGCCGCGGCACGGCGCGTCCTGCCCGGTCGCCATCGCGGTCTCCTGCTCCGCCGACCGGCAGGCGCTGGCCAAGATCACACCCGAGGGCGTCTTCCTGGAGCAGCTGGAGACCGACCCGGCGCGCTTCCTGCCGGAGACCACCGACGAGCACCTCGACGAGGACGTCGTCCGTATCGACCTCAACCGGCCGATGGCGGAGATCCGCGCCGAGCTGACGAAGTACCCGGTCAAGACCCGGCTGTCGCTGTCCGGCCCGCTGGTGGTGGCGCGGGACATCGCGCACGCCAAGATCAAGGAGCGGCTGGACGCGGGCGAGGAGATGCCGCAGTACCTGCGCGACCACGCGGTGTACTACGCCGGCCCGGCCAAGACCCCCGAGGGCTACGCCTCCGGTTCGTTCGGGCCGACCACGGCCGGGCGGATGGACGCGTACGTCGAGCAGTTCCAGGCGGCCGGCGGCTCGATGGTGATGCTGGCCAAGGGCAACAGGTCCCGCCAGGTCACCGACGCGTGCGCCACGCACGGCGGCTTCTACCTCGGCTCGATCGGCGGCCCGGCGGCCCGCCTCGCCCAGGACTGCATCAAGAAGGTGGACGTCCTGGAGTACGCCGAGTTGGGCATGGAGGCCGTCTGGAAGATCGAGGTCGAGGACTTCCCCGCCTTCGTCGTCGTCGACGACAAGGGCAACGACTTCTTCACCGATCCCGCCCCGGCCCCCACCTTCACCTCCATCCCCGTCCGCCCCGGCGCCTGACCGCCGCCGCGCCCGCCCGGCGCGCCGCCGTCCGGTCCCCGCGGGGCCGGACGGGGGTGCGGGGGGCGGAGAAGCGGGCGGGGCGGTGGGAACAAAGGGGGCGGGGCGGGCACTGTACGAGGTATGGGTGATGACGCATACCGGGTGGAGCACGACTCGATGGGGGACGTGCGGGTGCCGCGCGAGGCGAAGTGGCGCGCGCAGACGCAGCGGGCGGTGGAGAACTTCCCGATCTCCGGACAGCACATCGAGCGGGCGCACATCGCGGCGCTGGCCCGGATCAAGGGCGCGGCGGCGAAGGTCAACGCCGGGCTCGGGGTGCTGGACCAGGACGTCGCCGAGGCGATCCAGGCCGCGGCGGCCGAGGTGGCCGACGGCCGGTGGGACGACCAGTTCCCGGTGGACGTCTTCCAGACCGGCTCGGGCACGTCGTCGAACATGAACGCCAACGAGGTCATCGCGACCCTGGCGACCGAGCGGCTGGGCCGCGACGTCCACCCCAACGACCATGTCAACGCCTCGCAGTCGTCCAACGACGTCTTCCCGTCCTCGATCCACATCGCCGCCACCGCCGCGGTGACCGGCGACCTGATCCCGGCACTGGAGCACCTCGCGGGGTCGCTGGAGGCGAAGTCCGCGGAGTTCCAGGACGTGGTGAAGGCCGGCCGGACCCACCTGATGGACGCCACGCCGGTGACCCTCGGCCAGGAGTTCGGCGGGTACGCCGCCCAGGTCCGGTACGGGGTCGAGCGGCTGCGGGCCGTGCTGCCGCGGCTGGCCGAACTGCCGCTGGGCGGCACCGCGGTCGGCACCGGCATCAACACCCCGCCGGGCTTCTCCGCCGCGGTGATCGCCGAGGTCGCGAGCACCACCGGCCTGCCGCTGACCGAGGCGCGCAACCACTTCGAGGCGCAGGGCGCCCGGGACGCGGTGGTGGAGACCTCCGGGCAGCTGCGGACCGTCGCGGTCGGCCTCACCAAGATCGCCAACGACCTGCGCTGGATGGCCTCGGGCCCGCGCACCGGACTCGCCGAGATCAGCCTGCCCGACCTGCAGCCCGGCTCGTCGATCATGCCCGGCAAGGTCAACCCGGTGGTGCCCGAGGCGGTGCTGATGGTCGCCGCGCAGGTCACCGGGAACGACACGGCCATCGCGGTGGCCGGCGCCGCCGGCAACTTCGAGCTGAACGTGATGCTGCCGGTGATCGCCCGCAACGTCCTGGAGTCGGTGCGGCTGCTCGCCAACGTCTCCCGGCTGCTCGCCGACCGCACGGTCGACGGCATCACCGCGCACCCGGAGCGGGCCCGCGAGTACGCCGAGTCGTCCCCGTCCGTGGTCACCCCGCTCAACCGCTATCTCGGCTACGAGGAGGCCGCCAAGGTGGCCAAGAAGGCGCTGGCCGAGCGGAAGACGATCCGGCAGGCGGTCGTCGAGGGCGGGTACCTGGAACGCGGGCTGCTGACCGAGGACCAGCTCGACGCGGCGCTCGACGTGTTGCGTATGACCCGTCCGTGACCGATGATCCGTAAGCTCTGTTCATGACAGCCGACGTCGACTCATCGATCCTGAACGGACAGCAGCGGCACTTCTGGGCCCCGGGCGACCAGGTGCTGTGGCGCTATCGCGGCAACGGCACCGACACGGTGCACATCTGCCGGCCCGTGACGGTGGTGCGCGACGACGCCGAGCTGCTGGCGGTGTGGATGGCGCCGGACACCCCGGTGGTGCGGCCGGTGATGGCCGACGGGACGCCGGTGCACCGCGAGCCGCTGGCCACCCGCTACCGCAAGCCGCACGTGCCGAGCGTGGAGCGCTGGTGGGGCGCGGGCGTGCTGAAACTGGCCCGGCCCGGCGACCCGTGGTCGGTGTGGCTGTTCTGGGACCCTGGATGGCGGTTCCGCAGCTGGTATGTGAACCTGGAGGAGCCGCTGCGCCGCTGGTCGGGCGGGGTGGACTCGGAGGACCACTTCCTGGACATCTCGGTGCAGCCCGACCGCAGCTGGCAGTGGCGGGACGAGGACGAGTTCGCACAGGCGCAGGCGGACGGGCTGATGGCGGCCTCGGTCGCGGACGGCGTGCGCGAGGCGGGGCGGCGCGCCGTGGGCGCGATCACCGCCTGGGAACCGCCCTTCTCCGACCGCTGGCAGGACTGGCGGCCCGACCCCCGCTGGCCGGTGCCGGCACTTCCGGCGGACTGGGACCGGCCGGTCGCTTGAGCGCCGCCTGAGGACCGCCCGAGGACCGGCCGCGCCGCCCTCCGCCGCGCCGCGGACGCCCCGCGGGAACGCGCCGGGCGTCCCGCCCGAACCCCGCGGGCGACACGGGGGAAACCGCGCCGGCGGCCCGCCGCAGGTCCGCGGCCCGGCGCGGGGAACCGCGGAGCCCCTTGTTGCGTCCCTGTCGGTCAACCGTAGGATCGTGCTCCGGAACACTGCACAATTGCCCGGCGCGCAAGGGAGTCTGACGCGGCGTCATGGGCAGGTTGCGGTCGGCGCACGTCGCAGCACAGCCAGCACACCCCGATGACGCCCTCGCCGGGCGTCCACCGAACGGATGAGCAGTCAGGGAGGCCCTGAGCAGTGGGTACGGGCGGCTACGAGCACCTGGACAGGGACCGGACCGGTCAGGCGGAGGCGTTCGACGCCATCGGCGACCGGTACGACGAGGCTTTCCCGCACAAGGAGGGCCAGATCGAGGCCGGGGGCTGGCTGACCGCCTCGCTGCCCAAGGGCACCCGGGTGCTCGATCTCGGCTGCGGCACCGGAATGCCGACGGCCCGCCAGCTCACCGACGCGGGCCTGCAGGTCACCGGCATCGACCTGTCCCCCGGCATGCTGAGCCTGGCCCGGCGCAACGTGCCGGCGGCCGAGTTCGTCCGGGGCGACATCGGCGACCTGGTGACCGGCGGCCCGCTGGCCCCCGGCAGCTTCGGCGGCGTCGCCGCGTTCTTCACCCTGCTGATGCTGCCGCGCGCGGAGATCCCCTACGCGCTGGGCGCCATCCACCGCCTGCTGGAGCCCGGCGGGCTGCTGGCGCTGTCCATGGTCGAGGCGGATGTGGACGATATGCAGATTCCGTTCCTGGGTCACACGATCCGGGTATCCGGATACCTACGGGACGAACTGCACCACGTGGTGACGGACGCGGGTTTCGAGGTGATCAAGGAGGAGTCGTACGCCTACGCGCCGGCCAGCTCCGACGTACCCCCGGAACTGCAGCTCTTCCTCTACTGCCGACGTGCCTGACCTGGCCGGGCCCGAGCTCCGCCGCGCGGTGGTCGCGGCGGCGCACCGACGGACGGAACGACTCGCGTGACCACGGACCAGCCCCGCCCCTCTGCCGCGCCCCTCGACCCGCGCGGCGGCTTCGGCCTGGACGCCCCGCCGCAGTCCCCGGCCGGGCCGGCGCCCGCCGCCGCTGCCGGCCACCCCTGCCCGCCGCCGCAGGACCCGCACGCGCGCGGCGCCGACCCCGCGGAGCCGGCCGCCGAACACGGCAAGCAGGACGGTCAGGGCACGTCCGGCGAACAGGTCAACCAGGGCGAACCGGTTGAGTCCGGCGATCACCGTGGGTCCACGGACGGGTGCGTACCGCAGTCCTCCGGGTCCGAGGGCGGGCCGGCCGGGCCGGACCCCGCCGACCCGGGCACGCGCGGTGCGCCTGGGTCGTATGGTGAGCCCGTGGCCGGACAAGAAGCGGCAGAACCGCAGGGCGCGGCGAGCCCCTATCTCGACCTGCCGGCCGCTCCTGCCCAGGGGGCGGCGCCGGCCTCCCCCCAGGGGTCCGCGGACTCCCGGGACGAGGAACCGTACGGGCCGTACGGCCGCGAGTACGGGCAGGAACCGTCCGGGCAGCCGCCGCGCGAGGAGCGCGGCCGGCGAGCCGACGACCACCTTCCGCCGCTGCCGCCGATCCCGGCGCACGGCAGCGGCTGGGTACCGGGAAGCACGGAAGGCAGCGAACCGTTGGGCGCGTTCGTCAGCACGCCGCCGCGGGGGACGCCGCTGGAGGCGGCCGGACACCCCGGGGACGAGGACTCGGTGGGCATGCGCATCCCGATGCCCGCGCAGACCGGCCCGGAGGCCGACCGGCTGCGGTACGTCGGCGCCGCCACCCGCCGGATCGCCCGCGGCCTGGACCTCGACGAGATCCTGCTGGGCCTGTGCCGGTCCGCGGTGCCGGCGTTCGCCGACGCCATCCTGGTCTACCTGCGCGACCCGCTGCCGGTCGGCGACGAGCGGCCGTCGGGCCCGCTGCGGCTGCGGCTGCGCCGCGCGGACGGCGGCCTCGACGGCCCCGACCCCGCGCTCGACGCCCCGGTGGGAGCGGTACCGCTGCTGCCGGCGCTGGAGCCGGCGTACAGCTCGGAGTCCATCGGTGTGCTGCTCGACGGCCCGCTGGCCGAGGTGCTGCGCGGCGTCCGCCCGGTCTTCGCCGAGTCGCCGCGGGCCGCGGACGCGCTCGCCGAACTCCTCGGCAACCCCGACAGCCCGCTGCCCGGCGGCCGCCGGGCGCTGCTCGCGCCGCTGCGCGGCCGCCGCCGGGTGATCGGCGCCGCGGTGCTGCTGCGCCGCAACGACCGGCCCGCGTTCGAGGCCGACGACCTGCTGGTGGCCGCCCAACTCGCCACCCACACCGCGCTCGGCGTCGACAAGGCGGTGCTGTACGGCCGCGAGGCGTACATCGCCGACGCCCTGCAGCGCGAGATGCTGCCCGACTCGCTGCCGCAGCCCACCGGCGTCCAGCTGGCCAGCCGCTACCTGCCGGCCGCGGAGTCGGCCCGGGTCGGCGGCGACTGGTACGACGCGATCCCGCTGCCCGGCAGCCGGGTGGCGCTGGTGGTCGGCGACGTGATGGGCCACTCCATGACGTCGGCGGCGATCATGGGCCAGCTGCGCACCACCGTGCAGACCCTGGCCGGCCTGGACCTGGCGCCGCAGGAGGTGCTGTACCACCTGGACGAGCAGGCCCAGCGGCTCGGCCAGGACCGCATGGCGACCTGCGTCTACGCCGTCTACGACCCCATCGCGCACCGCCTGGTGGTGGCCAACGCCGGCCACCCGCCGCCGGTGCTGCTGCACGCCGACGGGCTCGCCGAGGTGCTGCGGGTGCCGCCCGGCGCGCCGATCGGCGTCGGCGGCGTGCCCTTCGAGGCGGTGGAACTGCCGGCGCCGGCCGGCGCCACGCTGCTGCTCTACACCGACGGCCTGGTGGAGTCCCGCAGCCGCGACGTGTGGGGCGGGATCGAGCTGCTCCGCGAACGCCTGCACGACGCGGCGACGGTGGTCTCGCCGCCGCCGCTGGAGCCGCTGTGCGACGAGGTGCTGGAGATCCTCGGCCCCGGCGACCGCGACGACGACATCGCGCTGCTGGCCGCCCGGTTCGACGGGATCGCGCCGAGCGACGTGGCCTACTGGTTCCTGGAGCCGCAGGCGCAGACCGCGGGCCGGGCCCGCCGCCTGATCCGCCAGGCGCTGCGCCGCTGGAACCTGGAGGACCAGCTGGACGCGGCCGAGCTGCTGGTGAGCGAGATCGTCACCAACGCGGTGCGGTACGCCGAGCGGCCGATCACGCTGCGGCTGCTGCGCACCGACGTGCTGCGCTGCGAGGTCGGCGACGACGCGCCGCTGCTGCCGAGGATGCGGCACGCCGCACCCGAGGAGGAGGGCGGCCGCGGGCTCTACCTCGTCAACCGGATGGCCCAGCGCTGGGGAGCCACCCGCCTGGGCGCAGGCAAGGTCGTCTGGTTCGAGCTGCCCATCATCTGACGTGAGGGGTCGCCGCCGCGGCGGGCCCGCCGGGTACGGCGGTGCGCGCCGCGGCGGTGCCGTGTGCGGGCTCGCGGGCGCGACGAGTCGCGGTGCCGCGCGCACTCTGGGAATCGGGGCCGCGGCAGGAGGAGTTCCGCCGGGGCCCATGCCCTGAGACGCAGCCCCGGGGTAGGTGTCGATACCCCGAGCCCCGGGGCTGCACCTCCCCCTGCGGGGGTGCTTCCCCCTCCCTCCCGGGCCGAGGCCCTCCCCCTCCCCGACCCGCCGCCCGCACGCCGGGATGCGCCCCCCAGGGCGCGCGGGGAACTTCGCACTCACCGCACGGCAGGATGCGCCCCCTCACGGGCGCGGGGAACTTCGCGCTCGCCGTCCGCACGGGGTGCGCCCCGCCAGGGGCGCGGGGAACTGCGCGACCAGCCACGACGGCGCCCCGCTGTCCGCACGGCGAGGTGCGCCCCAAAGGGGCGCGGGGAACTGCGCGCTCAGCCACGACGGTGGCCCGCTGTCCGCACGGCGGGGTGCGCCCCGTCAGGGGCGC
>WRCZ01000323.1 GCA_009783685.1 Actinomycetes bacterium | reverse complement strand
TGTGCCGGGGGACAGGTCGCGGGTGGTCATGCGGTGAACTCCTGGAAGGCGATGGCCGTTTCGACGCGGTACGGCTCGCGGCCGCCGAGCAGCTCGCGGATGATGCGGGAGTTGCGGTAGGCGGCCATGCCGAGGTCGGGGGCGGCGAAGCCGTGCGTGTGCAGCTCGGCGTTCTGCACGTAGACGCCGTGGCCGGTGACGTCGATCGCGTAGTCGCGCGTCACCTCGTAGCGGCCCTGCGCGTCCCACCGGATGCGGTCGCGCACCGGCGCCAGGAACTCGGGCACGCGGTAGCGGTATCCGGTGGCCAGCACCAGGGCCTCGGTGGTCAGGGTGTGGTCGCGGCCCTGCTCGCGCTGGCGCAGCCCGAGCGTGTAGGTGCCGGTGTCCGGGTCGTGGCGGACGCTGTCGAGGGAGGTGTTGGTCAGCAGCCGCGTCGGCACCTTGCCCCGGCGGTTCCTGGCGTAGAGCAGGTCGAAGATCGCGTTGATCAGTTCGGTGTTGATGCCCTTGTAGAGGTTCTTCTGGGAGGCGTTCAGCCGCTCGCGCATCTCGGGGGGCAGCGCGTGGAAGTAGTCCACGTACTCCGGCGAGGTCATCTCCAGGGTGAGCTTGGTGTATTCGAGCGGGAAGAAGCGCGGGGAGCGGGTCACCCAGTTCAGGGCGTAGCCGCCGTCGTCGATGCCCTGGAGCAGGTCGTGGTAGATCTCGGCCGCGCTCTGGCCGCTGCCGACCACGGTGATGCTGCGCTTGGCGCGCAGCCGGTCCCTGGCCGGCAGGTAGCCGCCGGCGTGCACGGCGTCGCCGCCGAGGCCCTCGGCGGCGGGCGGCACGTACGGCGGGGTGCCGGTGCCCAGGACCAGGCGCGGCGCCCGGTAGGTCTCGCCGGTGCCGGTGCGCACGGTGTAGCGGCCGTCCGCCTCGTCGTAGGTGACCTCGGTGACGGTCCTGCCGAACCGCACCGAGCGCAGCCGGGCGGCCGCCCAGCGGCAGTAGTCGTTGAACTCCTCGCGCAGCGGATAGAAGCTCTCGCGGATGTAGAAGGAGTACAACCGCCCCGATTCCTTGAGGTAGTTGAGGAAGCTGAAGGGCGAGGTGGGGTCGGCGAGCGTCACCAGGTCGGACAGGAACGGCGTCTGCAGGGTGGCGCCCTCCAGGAACATCCCCGAGTGCCAGTCGAAGTCCGGCTTGCTCTCCAGGAACACGCCGTTCAGGTCGTCGAGCGGCTCGGTGAGGCAGGCCAGGCCCAGGTTGAACGGCCCGAGGCCGATGGCGACGAAGTCGGGCTCGTCGCGCGGGGCCGCGTCACGAGGCGTGGGCAAGGGTCTCTCCCAGGTTGAGGCAGCGGGCGGCGTGGCCGGCGAGCAGATCGAGCACGGCCGCGATGTCGTCGGTGGTGGTCAGCGGGTTGAGCAGGGTGAACTTCAGGTAGTGGCGGCCGTCCACGGTGGTGCCGGCCACAACTGCCTCGCCGGAGGCGGCCAGCGCCTTGCGGGCGTGGAGGTTGGCGCGGTCGACGTCGTCGGGACCGGGCGCGCCGCTGCCGTCCCGCGGGGGCGTCCAGCGGAAGACCAGGGTGGAGAGCGTGGGCCGGGTGACGACCTCGAACCGCGGGTCGGCGTCCAGCAGTTGCCACGCCCGCCCGGCGAGGTCCAGGACCTCGTCGAACAGCTCGCCCACCCCGTCGGCGCCCATCACCCGCAGCGTCATCCACAGCTTGAGCGCGTCGAAGCGCCGGGTGGTCTGCAGGGACTTGTCGACCTGGTTGGGGATGCGCTCGGCCACCGCCCGCCGCGGATTGAGGTAGTCGGAGTGGTGCGTGGCATGGCGCAGCACCGCGGCGTCGCGCACCACGACCGCGCTCGAACTGACGGGCTGGAAGAAGGACTTGTGGAAGTCCACGGTCACCGAGTCGGCGTGCTCGATGCCGCGCAGCAGGTGGCGGCGGGTGCGCGAGACCAGCAGCCCGCAGCCGTAGGCGGCGTCCACGTGCAGCCACGCGCGGTGCCGGGCGCACAGCGCGGCGATCTCCGGCAGCGGGTCGATGGAGCCGAAGTCGGTGGTGCCGGCGGTGGCCACCACGGCCATCGGCGTCCACCCCTCGCGGGCGCAGCGCTCCAACTCCCGGGCGAGCGCCTCGGGCCGCATCCGCTTGTCCGCGTCGCAGGCGACGGTGACGACGGCGCCGGCGGGCAGCCCGAGCAGGGCGGCCGACTTCTGGACGCTGAAGTGGCCGCAGGCGCCGGCCAGGACGCGCAGCCGGGCCGGGTCGGCGCCGGCGGCGAGCGCCTCCTCGCGGGCGAGCAGCAGGGCCTGGAGGTTGGACTGGGTGCCGCCGCTGGTGAACACCCCGTCGGCGCGCGGGCCGAGGCCCAGGCGCCCGGCCGTCCAGTCGACCAGGCGGCGCTCGATGAGGGTGGCGCCGGCGCTCTGGTCCCAGGTGTCCAGCGAGGAGTTGACGGCGCTGAGCACCGCCTCCGCGGTCACCGCGGGGATGACCACCGGGCAGTTGAGGTGGGCGAGGTAGCGGGGATGGTGGAAGTAGACGGCGTCGCGGAGGTAGACACCCTCCAACTCGTCCAGGGCGGCGGCGGTGTCGCCCAGCGGGCGGTCGAGGTCGATCGCGTCGATCCGGGGGGCGAGCGCCTGGGGGGAGATGCCGGTGAACGGCCGGTCGGTCGCGGCGAGGGTGGCCGCCACCCGCTCGACTCCCCGGGAGACGGAGCGCCGATAGTGCTCCGTCGTGGTGTCGTTGAGCAGGTGTGAGCGCATGGGCGGACCTCTCGTTGGTCGGTCGAGTTAGGTTAGCCTAACCTAACTCGACGTCCCAATGGTCCCTGACGCCACCCTCGCCGCGGTGTTCGGTTGTCGTGGAGTGCCGGCCGGCCGGTGGACCGGTGGGCCGGGCGGGCTCAGCCGGCCAGGCCCAACTCCCGTGCGATCAGCATCCGCTGGACCTCGCTGGTGCCCTCGCCGATCTCCAGGATCTTCGCGTCGCGCCACATCCGGGCCACCGGGTACTCGTTCATGAAGCCGTAGCCGCCGTGGATCTGGGTGGCCTCGCGGGCGTTGGTGACCGCGATCTCGGAGGAGTAGAGCTTGGCCAGGGCCGCCTCCTTCTTGAACGGCTCGCCGCTCACCAGCCGCGACGCGGCGTCCCGCCACGCCAGCCGGGCGGTGTACGCCCGCATCTCCATGTCGGCGATCTTGAACTGGATCGCCTGGTTGGCGCCGATCGGCCGGCCGAACGCCTCCCGCTGCCGGGCGTACGCCAGCGACTCGTCCACGCAGCCCTGCGCCAGCCCGGTGGCCAGCGCGGAGATCGCGATCCTGCCCTCGTCCAGGATCCGCAGGAACTGCGCGTAGCCGCGGCCCTGCTCGCCCAGCAGGTTGGCCGCCGGCACCCGGCAGTCGACGAAGGACAGCTCGCGGGTGTCCGAGGCGTTCCAGCCGACCTTGCTGTACTTCTTCGACACGGTGAACCCGGGAGTGCCGGACGGCACGATGATCGACGAGATCAGCGGCCGGCCCTCGGGCGTGCGGCCGGTCACCGCGGTCACCGTGACCAGCCCGGTGATGTCGGTGCCGGAGTTGGTGATGAAGCACTTGGTGCCGTTGATCACCCACTGGCCGGTCGCCTCGTCCAGCCGCGCGGTGGTGCGGGTGCCGCCGGCGTCCGAGCCGCAGTCCGGCTCGGTCAGCCCGAACGCGCCCAGCATCTCGCCCGAGCACAGCTTCGGCAGCCAGGCGCGCTTCTGCTCCTCGGTGCCGAACCGGAACACCGGCATCGCGCCCAGCGACACCCCGGCCTCCAGGGTGATCGCCACCGAGGAGTCGACCCGGGCGAGCTCCTCCAGGGCCAGCCCGAGCGCCAGGTAGTCGCCGCCCATCCCTCCGTACTCCTCGGGGAACGGCAGCCCGAACAGGCCCATCCGCCCCATCTCCCGCACGATCTCGTACGGGAACTCCTCCTGCTCGTAGAACTGGCCGATCTTGGGCGCGACGACGTCCCGGGCGAACTCGGCCACGGTGGACCGCAGTTCCTCGTGCTCGGCGGACAGACGGTGATCGATCGACATGGCTACTGCTCCTGGTGGGTCAGGGCGCGGACGGTACGGGACGGGCTGGGCCGCCCCAGCTTCTCCGCCATCCAGACGCTTGTGGCGCTGAGGCGGTCGAGGTCGACCCCGGTGCGGATGCCGAGGCCGTTCAGCATCCAGACCAGGTCTTCGGTGGCGAGGTTGCCGGTGGCGCTCCGGGCGTACGGGCAGCCGCCGAGGCCGCCCGCGGAGGCGTCCACGACCGTGACGCCGCAGCGCAGCGCGGCCAGGGTGTTGGCCAGCGCCTGGCCGTAGGTGTCGTGGAAGTGCACGGCCAGGTGCTCGACGGGAATGGCTGCACCGGGGATGTCGGCACCGGGAGCGCCGGCGCCGGCCGCGGTGGTTCCGTCGCCGGTGCCGGTGAGGGCGTCGAGCAGGGCGGTGACATGGCCGGGGGTCGCCACCCCGATGGTGTCGCCCAGGCTCAGCTCGCTGCAGCCCATCGCGTACAGGCGGCGGGCGATCGCCGCGACCTGCGCCACCGGGACCGGGCCCTCCCAGGGGTCGCCGAAGCACATCGACAGATAGCCGCGCACCCGCGCCCCGGCCTGCCGGGCCCGGTCCGCCACCGCCGCGGACTTCGCCAGCGCCTCCTCCAGCGTCCGGTTGACGTTGGCCCGCGCGAACGCCTCGGTGGCGCTGGCGAACACCGCGACGTCCCGGACGCCCAGCTCCAGGGCCCGGTCCAGGCCCCGCTCGTTGGGCACCAGCACGGGCAGCCGCACCTCGGGGTCGGCGCCGGCCAGGTCGCCCAGCAGCGGCATCAGCTCCTCGGCGTCGGCCAGTTGGGGCACCCAGGACGGGTGCACGAAACTCGTCGCCTCGATGGTGGTCAGCCCGGCGCCGGCCAGCCGGTGCACGAACTCGGCCTTCACCTTCGTCGGCAGCGTGGCCTTCTCGTTCTGCAGGCCGTCGCGCGGCCCGACCTCGTGGATGCGGACCTGCGCGGGCAGCCCCTCCTGGGGCACGGCCATGGGCAGTCCCGCGGGCGGCGCGGACGAGGTGCCGGCGTCCGTCATGGTGTCTCCTCGGGTTGTGCTGCGGGCGTGACGACCGCCAGGACCTGGTCCATGGCGACCGTCGCGCCCACCACGACGTCGATCTCGACGACCGTCCCGTCGTGCGGTGCGGTGATCACGTGTTCCATCTTCATCGCCTCGACCACGAGCAGGCTCTGACCCGCCGTGACCTCGTCCCCCTTGGCGGCCTTGACCACCGTGACGGTCCCGGGCATGGGTGCCGTCAGGGTGTCGGCCCCGGCGCCGGCGGCCGCGCCGCGCAGGGCGGCCGCCACCGGGTCCCAGGACTGCACCCGCCAGCTGTCGCCCTCCCGGCCCAGCCACTCGCCGGCGTGGTGGAAGGCGGTCACGGTGCCGCCGGTGTGCAGCCGCACCTGATCGCCTCCGGCGCCGGAGGCGGGGGCGGAGGCGGGGGCCAGCGACGCCTCGAACGGCGCGTCGTCACCGATCCGCACCTGGCCGTCCCGCACCCGCACCGTCACCGGGTCGTGGCCGGGCACCCGCAGGTGGTGCACCGTCCACGCGCTCTCGCCGCCGAGCCGGAAGCCGCTGGGCACCGAGAACGGGTCGGTCCAGCCGTCCTGGCCGGGGCCCGGCTCCAGGGCGCGCTGCCGCAGCAGCGCGGCGGTGGCGTACACCTGGGCGGGCACGCCGGACGGCAGCAGGCCGGGCGCGTCCCGGTCGATCAGGCCGGTGTCCAGCTCGCCGGCGACCACCGCCGGGTGCGCCAGCAGCCGCCGCAGGAAGCCGGTGTTGGTGTCCACGCCGAGCACGACCGTGCCGGCCAGCGCCGCCCGCAGCCGGCGCAGCGCGGTCGCCCGGTCCGGCCCGTGCGCGATGACCTTGGCCAGCATCGGGTCGTAGGCGGTGCCCACCTCGGTGCCCTGCTGCAGGCCGGAGTCGGTGCGCACGCCGGGGCCCTGCGGCTCGTGCAGCCGCAGCACGGTGCCGGCCGACGGCAGGAAGTCCACCCGCCCGTCGCCCGGGCGCGCGGTCTCCGCGCAGATCCGCGCCTCGACTGCGTGGCCGGTCAGCGCGACGTCCTGCTGGCCGAAGTCCAGCGCCTGCCCGCAGGCGACGCGCAGCTGCCAGGCCACCAGGTCCAGGCCGGTGACCAGTTCCGTCACCGGGTGCTCGACCTGAAGCCGGGTGTTCATCTCCATGAAGTAGTAGGCGCCGGGGTCGGCCCCGGGCACGATGAACTCCACGGTGCCCGCGCCGGTGTAGCCGCAGGAGCGGGCGGCCTGCACCGCCGCCTCGCCCATCGCGGCGCGGGTCGCCGGGTCCAGCAGGACCGAGGGCGCCTCCTCGATGACCTTCTGGTGCCGGCGCTGCAGCGAGCACTCGCGCTCGCCGAGGTGCACCACGTTGCCGTGGGCGTCGGCCAGGACCTGGATCTCGATGTGCCGCGGCCGGTCGATCCAGCGCTCCACCAGCAGGGTGTCGTCGCCGAAGGACCCGAGGGCCTCGCGCCGGGCGGCGGCGATCTCCTCGGGCAGCGCGGACGCGTCCCGTACCAGGCGCATGCCCTTGCCGCCGCCGCCCGCCGACGGCTTGAGCAGCACCGGCAGGCCGATCTCCCGTGCGGCGTCTGCCAGTTCGGCGTCGATCAGCCCGCTGCCGCTGCTGCCGGGGACCACCGGCACACCAGCGGCCCGCACTGTCTGTTTGGCCCGGATCTTGTCGCCCATGAGCTCGATGGCCTCGGCCGGCGGGCCGATGAACACCAGCCCCGCCTCGGCGCAGGCCCGGGCGAACGCGGCGTTCTCGGCGAGGAATCCGTATCCCGGGTGCACGCCCTGGGCGCCGGCGGCACCGGCCGCGCGCACCAGGTCGGCGGCCGACAGGTAACTGCCCACCCGCACCGCGGTGTCGGCCTCGCGGACATGGCGGGCGTCGGCGTCCGCGTCGGTGAACACCGCGGCCGAGCGCACGCCCAGCTCCCGCAGGGTGCGCATCACGCGGACCGCGATCTCCCCGCGGTTGGCGACCAGGACGGTGTCGAACAGGGTGGGCGCCGCGGCGCCTGGTGTGGTCGTCACGGCACTCACATCCGGAAGACGCCGTAGCCCGGTGCGGACGGGTCGGCGGTGGGCAGGGGGGCGTTGGCGCAGGCGGTGAGGGCGAGGCCGAGCACGGTGCGGGTCTCCAGCGGGTCGATCACGCCGTCGTCCCACAGTCGGGCGGTGGCGTAGTAGGCGTTGCCCTGCGTCTCGTACTGCTCGCGGACCGGGGCCTTGAACGCCTCCTCGTCCTCCTCGCTCCACTTCTCGCCTGCCGCGGCGAGCTGGTCGCGCTTGACGGTGGCCAGCACCGACGCTGCC
>WRCZ01000322.1 GCA_009783685.1 Actinomycetes bacterium | reverse complement strand
GCGCCCCGCGACGCGGACGGCTGACCCCGGGACCCGGGCGGAGGGACCCCGGGATCGGGATGCCGGGCGCGCCGGCTCGGACGGCTGACCCCGCGACCGGGCGACGGCCCCCGCGGCGTGGACGGGCGACCCTGGTACTCGGGCGAGGGACCTCGGGATCGGGGTGCCGGGCGCGCTGGCTCGGACGGCTGACCCCAGGAGTCGGGCGACGGCCCCCGCGACACGGACGGGCGACCCTGGGACCCGGGCGAGGGACCTCGGGCTCGGGGTGCCGGGCGCGCCGGCTCGGACGGCTGACCCCGGGAGTCGGGCGACGGCCCCCGCGACGCGGACGGGGGACCCTGGGACCCGGGCGACGGCCCCCGCGACACGGACGGGGGACCCTGGGACCCGGGCGACGGCCCCCGCGACACGGACGGGCGACCCTGGTACTCGGGCGAGGGACCCCGGGATCGGGGTGCCGGGCGCGCCGGCTCGGACGGCTGACCCCGGGAGTCGGGCGACGGGCCCCGCGACGCGGACGGGGGGCCCTGGAACCCGGGTGAGGGACCTCGGGATCGGGGTGCCGGGCGTGCCGGCTCGGACGGCTGACCGGGCAACCCGGGAGACGAGGCACCCCGCGCCGCCGGTTAACCTCGAAGGGTGGACCCCAAGACCCGTACCCGCGTGATGACCGCCGCCTTCGTCCTGATGCTCGTCGTCGTGGCCGTCGCCGCCGCGGTCCGCTGAGCCGCGGCGGCGACGCGCGAACCGCGCCCTACCAGGCGAACGCCTCGGGGGACGGGCCGGGACCCGGGAAGATCTCGTCGAGGGCCGTCAGGAACTCCTCGGACAGCTCGGTCTCCACCGCCCGCAGCGCGGAGTCCAGCTGCTCCTGGGTGCGCGGGCCGACGATCGGGCCGGTCACCCCCGGACGGGTCAGCAGCCAGGCCAGGCCGACGTCACCGGGCTGCAGGCCGTGCTTGTCGCACAGGTCCTCGTACGCCTGGATCTGGTCGCGCTGCTCCTGCGACTTCAGCGAGTCCGCCGACCGCCCGCTGGTCGAACGGGCGCCGCCGCCCTCACGCTGCTTGCGCAGCGCCCCGCCGAGCAGACCGCCGTGCAGCGGCGACCACGGGATCACGCCGAGGCCGTAGTGCTCCGCCGCCGGGATGACCTCCATCTCCGCGCGGCGCTCCACCAGGTTGTACAGGCACTGCTCGCTGACCAGGCCCAGCGAACCGCGCCGCGCGGCCGCCTCGTTGGCCTGCGCGATGTGCCAGCCGGCGAAGTTGCTCGAACCGGCGTAGAGGATCTTGCCCTGCTGGACCAGGACGTCGATCGCCTGCCAGATCTCCTCCCACGGCGTGGCCCGGTCCACGTGGTGGAACTGGTAGATGTCGATGTAGTCGGTGCCGAGCCGCTTCAGGCTCGCCTCGACCGCACGGCGGATGTTCAGCGCCGACAGCCGGTCGTAGTTGGGCCACTCATCGCCCTCGGAGGCCATGTTGCCGTAGACCTTGGTGGCCAGCACGGTCCGGTCCCGGCGGCCGCCCCCCTTGGCGAACCAGGTGCCGATGATCTCCTCGGTGCGGCCCTTGTTCTCGCCCCAGCCGTAGACGTTGGCGGTGTCGAAGTAGTTGATGCCCGCGGCCTGGGCCGCGTCCATGATCGCGTGGCTGTCCGCCTCATCGGTCTGCGGACCGAAGTTCATGGTCCCGAGAACCAGGCGGCTGACCTTGAGACCCGTACGTCCGAGCTGCGTGTATTCCATGACATACAAGCCAAGCCCTTCGAGTGCGCTCGAATCAAGGGCCGGTCCCCGCGGTCCCACCTGGTGGCGGCACCCGCCGTCGGCAGGTCGTTCAGGCCGCCGCGTAGGGCTCCCCGAGCCCCCACGCCTGGTGCATCGCGTCCGCGAAGGCGGCCGCGAGCTTGTGCTCCCCCGACACGTTCGGGTGCGTGCCGTCGTAGGTGTCGAGGAGGATGTCGTATCCCTCGGGCCGGGAGGCCATCAGCAGCGGCGAGGCCGGCGAGTCGTGGTCCGCGACCGCCTTCGCCATCCGCTCGTTGAGCTGCGCGCACTCGCCGGCGAAGTCGGGGTCCAGCTCGGCGCGGGTGTTGGGGATGACGGGCAGCAGCACCATCCGCAGCCTGGGCCCGGCCTCCCGCGCCTGCGCGATGAAGCGCTCCACGTTCGCCGCGGTCTGCTCGGCGTTGGTGTAGAAGCCGAGATCGATCAGGCCCAGCGATATCAGCAGCACGTCCGGGCGGTGCTCGCGCACCGCGTCGCCGATGAGCGGGGCCATGTGCAGCCAGCCCTCGCCCCACCCGGCCAGATGGCGGCGGGCCCGCTGCGGGAACGCCGGGTCGGCGTAGTCCGCGGACACCGCGTCGTCGCACGCCTTGTCGTAGAGGAGGACCCGCGGCCCCACCACCGAGAACGGCTCGCCGAGCCGGCACAGGTGCTGCCACATCCGATAGCGCCAGGTGTAGTCGCCGGCGGAACCGACGGTCATGGAGTCACCGACGAAGAGGTAGCGCATGCGGGGCATCATCCATGACGCACGGGTGACCATGGACACTGGGGGGCATGCGTCCTTCACTGCCGGTGGCCGCCGCCTGCGCCGCCCTTGCCCTGGCCTGCGTCCCGGCGTTCCCCGCCGCGGCCGACAGCGGTCCCTCCGTGGCGTTCCGGATGAGCGACCCGCGGATCATCGAGTCCAGCGGACTGGCCGCCAGCCACCTTCACCCGGGCGTGTACTGGACCCACAACGACAGCGGTGACGGCCCCTACGTCTTCGCCGTCGACTCCGCCACCGGCAAGACCCTGGCCCGCGTGACGATGCGCGGCGTCGCCGCCCGCGACATGGAGGCCATCTCGCTCGGCCCCGACGGCGACCTGTACCTCGGCGACATCGGCGACAACCTCGGCGGCAAGTGGCCCGAGGTGTGGATCTACCGCTTCCCCGAGCCCAAGCAGCTCCGGGACCAGACCGTCGACGTCACCCGCTTCACCGTCCGCTACTCCGACGGCCCCCGCGACGCCGAGTCGCTGATGGTCCACCCCAAGACCGGCCGGGTCTACATCGCCAGCAAGAACGAGGACGGCGGCCACCTGTACGCCGGCCCCGCCAAGCTCAGCACCCACGGCGTCAACGTCTTCCGGCCCGTCGCCGACGTCCCCTGGGTCACCGACGGCGCCTTCTCGCCCGACGGCACCCGGCTGGTGCTGCGCGGCTACTTCTGGTCCGCGGACTACCGGTGGGTCAACGGCGCCCCGCGCAAGATCAGCGACCTCAGCGTTCCCATGCAGCCGCAGGGTGAGGGCGTCACCTTCACCACCGACGGCCGGACGCTGATGTACAGCAGCGAGGGCAAGAACAGCCAGGTGTGGAAGGCGCCTCTGAGCGGCGCCGATCTCCCCGACAGCGCGGCCGCGAGCGCCGGCCCGTCCGGTCGGTCCCAAGGAGGCGGCCCCGCCGCCGAGAGCAGCACCAAGAGCACCGACGGGCACGGCGCCAGCAAGGCGCTCGGCATCGCCGTCCTCGCGGCCTTCGGCGGGCTGGGCTACCTGACCAGCAAGGCCCTGCGGCGGCGCCGGCGCAGGCACTGAACGCCCGCACACCGGGGCTCAGGAGGCGGCGAGGCGCGCGGGAGGGCTCGGCTCAGTAGAGCAGACCTCAGCCGACGCCCCGCCGGTCTGTGGACGGCGGGGGAGCGGGCTTGTGGGCCGCGCCCCCGCCGTGCGGGGATGGACGAGCTACCCGGCCGGGACCGGCTGCGGCAGCCGGCCCGGGAGCAGGATCAGAGCTGGCCGATCACGAAGTCGATGCAGGCCGTCAGCGCCTCGACGTCCGCCGGCTCGACGGCCGGGAACATCGCGACGCGCAGCTGGTTGCGGCCCAGCTTGCGGTACGGCTCGGTGTCCACGATGCCGTTGGCCCGCAGCACCTTGGCGACCGCGGCGGCGTCGACGCCGTCCTCGAAGTCGATGGTGCCGACGACCTGGGAGCGCTGCGCCGGGTCCGCCACGAACGGCTCGGCGAACGACGCCTTCTCCGCCCAGCTGTACAGCCGAGAGGACGAGTCGGCCGTGCGCTTGACCGCCCAGTCCAGGCCGCCCTGGCCGTTGATCCACTCCAGCTGCTCGTTGAGCAGGAAGAGCGTGGCGAGCGCCGGGGTGTTGTACGTCTGGTTCTTCTGCGAGTTGTCGATCGCCGTCGGCAGGTCGAAGAACGCCGGGATGTGGCGGCCGGACGCGGCGATCTCGGCGGCACGCTCCAGCGCCGCGGGCGAGAACACCGCCAGCCACAGGCCGCCGTCCGCGGCGAAGGACTTCTGCGGCGCGAAGTAGTACACGTCGGTCTCGGTGATGTCGACCGGCAGGCCGCCCGCACCGGACGTCGCGTCCACCAGGACCAGCGAGCCCTCGTCGGCACCCGCGACCCGGCGCAGCGGCATCGCGACGCCGGTCGACGTCTCGTTGTGGGTGAAGGCGTACACGTCGACGCCCGCCTCGGCGACCGGCGCGGGGTGCGTGCCGGGCTCCGACTTGACGATCGTCGGGTCGGCCAGCCACGGGGCCAGCTGCGCGGCCTTGGCGAACTTCGAGGAGAACTCGCCGAACGACAGGTGCTGCGACTTCTCGCGGATCAGGCCGTGGGTGGCGATGTCCCAGAAGGCGGTGGAGCCGCCGTTGCCGAGCACCACCTCGTAGCCCTCGGGCAGGGAGAACAGCTGCCGGACGCCGTCACGGACAGCGCCCACCAGGTTCTTGACCGGAGCCTGGCGATGGGAGGTGCCGAGCAGGGACGTCCCGGTGGCGGCCAGAGCGTCGAGCGCCTGCGTCCGCACCTTGGAGGGGCCCGACCCGAATCGTCCGTCGGTGGGCTTGATGTCAGCGGGAATCTGGATATCGGCCACGTCCGCAGCGTAATGCGTAACAGGCTCGTTGCGGTCAGCGTTCCATCGGATGAGACGCCGAGGCCGGGGGCGTTGTTGACGCGTTTCCGGGCCCGTCTCCCGGGGATTGAACGCCGCCGGATTCCTCCTCCGGGGGGACGGCCGGGCCCGTCAGCGCGACCCGGTACCGGTCGCGCGCCGAATAGCGCACCGGGACCCGCCAGCCGGCCTGGGGCATGCCGAGGATCGGCAGCTGCGCCGTCGTCCAGGTCTCGAACTCCTCGCCGTCCGGTGCCGTCACCCGCAAGGTCACGGTGACCTGCATGTCGGGCGTCCCGGGCACCACCTTGCGTCCTTCCAGCGCGGTGATGACACCCGAACCGGGCACCCCGCGCGTGCGCAGGCGGTGGTCCAGCTCCACCTTGACCATCCAGCAGACCAGGACCGTGCCGACCACCGAGCCGACGACGATCAGGAAGGTCTTGAGATCGCCGGTGCCGCCCCCTGCCGGGCAGGCGCGGTAACACTGCGGCGGCGGCACGTACGCGGCGAACATTGCTTCCCCCCGGGCAAGCTGGGCACATGACGGTCGAACTCGCACCTGTGGAACACGCGCTCCGGACCGCACTGCGGGGCACGGTCGCCTTCGACGCCGGGTCGCGCGCCCTCATGACCATGGACGCCTCCAACTATCGGCGGGTTCCCGCCGGGGTCGTGGCCCCCGCCGACGCCGAGGACGTGGCCGCGGCACTGGCCGTGTGCCGCGAGCACGGGCAGCCGGTCGTGGCGCGCGGCGGCGGGACCTCCATCGCGGGGCAGGCCACCGGCACCGGAATCGTCCTGGATTTCACCCGGTCCATGAACGCGATCCTTGACGTCGACCCCGAGGCCCGCACCGCCCGCGTGCAGCCGGGGGTCGTCCTGGACGACCTGCGTGCGGCGGCCGCCCGGCACGGCCTGACGTTCGGCCCCGACCCGTCCACCCACAGCCGCTGCACGCTCGGCGGGATGATCGGCAACAACGCCTGCGGGTCGCACTCGGTGGCCTGGGGCACCACCGCGGACAACGTCCTGGCCCTGGACGTCCTCACCTACCGCGGGGAGCACGTCCGGCTGGACGGCGGACTCCCCGGCGACGGCAATCCCCAACTCCGCGACGGGCTAAGGGACCTGGCCGACCGGCACCTCGCCCTGCTGCGCACAGGTTTCCCCCAGTTGCCGCGCCGCATCTCCGGATACGCCCTGGACGCCCTGCTGCCCGAGCACGGGCGGAACGCCGCCCGGGCCTTCACCGGAAGCGAGGGCACCCTCGCGGTGCTCACCGAAGCCACCGTGCGCCTGGTGCCCGCACCCTCCGCGCGCGTGCTGGTCGTGCTCGGCTACCCCGACGAGTCGGCGGCCGCGGACGCCGCCCATCTCCTGCTGCCACAGAGCCCGTTGACGGTGGAGGGGATGGCCGCCGACCTCGTCGGCGATGCCGCCCGATCGCTACCGCCCGGTGCGGCCTGGCTGTTCGTCGAGGTCGGCGGCGACGACCCCGATCACGCCCGCTCCCGCGCCCGCGAGCTGTGCCGTACGGCGACCGACGGCGTGACCGGCCACGCCGTCGTCGCCGACCCCGCTCGGCAGCGCGCCCTGTGGCGGATCCGGGAGGATGCCGCCGGAACCGCCACGCGCATGCCCGATGGCAGTGAGGCATGGCCGGGCTGGGAGGACTGCGCGGTCCCTCCCCACCGGCTGGGTGCCTACCTGCGGGATTTCCGGGCCCTGCTGGCCGACCACGGGCTGCGCGGTGCGCCCTACGGCCACTTCGGCGACGGATGCGTCCATGTGCGCATCGACTTCGACCTCATGGACAAGGCCGGCGTCGCGCGCTTCCGCCGCTTCTCCGAGGCCGCCGCCGACCTGGTGGTGTCGCACGGCGGCTCGCTCTCCGGCGAGCACGGCGACGGGCAGGCGCGCGCCGAATTGCTGCCGAAGATGTACGGCCCGGAACTGATCGCACTCTTTTCAGATTTCAAGGAACTCTGGGATCCCGACCGCGGAATGAATCCGGGGATGCTCGTGCGTCCCGAGGCCATTGATACCAATCTGCGCTTCGCCGTGCTTCCCGCTCCGGGCCGGCGGGCAGTCGACGTGGAATTCACCTATCCGGATGACGGAGGCGATTTCTCCGCCGCGGTCAGGCGGTGCGTCGGGGTCGCCAAGTGCCGTACCACGGCAGCCCACACCGGGGGTTCCGGCGTGATGTGCCCGTCGTTCCGGGCGACCGGCGAGGAACAGCACTCCACCCGCGGCCGGGCCCGGCTGCTGCACGAGATGCTCGCAGGCGAGGTGGTCTCCGGCGGATGGCGGTCCACCGAGGTCCGCGACGCCCTCGACCTGTGCCTTTCCTGCAAGGGCTGCCGCTCCGACTGCCCCGTAGGCGTCGACATGGCCACGTACAAGGCCGAGTTCCTGCACCACCACTACCGGCGCAGGCCGCGGCCGCGCGCCCACTACGCGATGGGCTGGCTGCCGCTGTGGCTGAAGGCCGCCGCGCCGATCGCCGGGCCGCTCAACG
>WRCZ01000321.1 GCA_009783685.1 Actinomycetes bacterium | reverse complement strand
CCCGGGCAGCCCGGGCGGGAAGTTGTCGAACGCCTCGCACGGGAGGATCACCTGACGGGCGACACGCTGGTCCCAGCCGTAGGCGGTGAGGAAGAGTGCCCCACCCCAGTCGGTGTGCACCAGGGTGACGGCCTCCAGGCCGAGTGCCTCCAGGAAGTCGGCGACCAGACGGACCTGTCCGCGCAACGTGAGATCGGCGTCGTGACGCATCGGCCGCCGGTGGGCGCCGAGGGGCAGCACGGGGCGCAGATACGTGAACCCCTCCGGCAGCAGCGGCAGCACGCGGTCCCAGACCGTGTGGTCCATCAGCAGTCCGTGGAGGAGGACCACCGGTTCCCCGGATCCGACCACGTCGTATTCGATGACTCCGGCCGGCAGCTCGATGCTCCGCACAGCACCCTCCCTGGTGGACGTCTCTCTCCGAAGAGAGTGTTCCACCGGGGAGGCTTCAGGACGGGCCGTCGATGATGCGCGTGGTGGATCGCGTCGCTGAGGGACGGCCGATCGCGGACGGCCCGTCCGATGGGAGCGTGAACGCGTCCGGTTGCCGGAGGCCGGCCCGGCGGGCGGGGATCACGGCCCTCACGTCAGGGGCGAGTTCGCGGGGACGTGGGGACGCGGTCCAGGTGGGGGCCGAACAGATGGGTGAGGCTGTTCCCCAGCAGTGGGGCGATGGCGGCCGCGTAGCTCTCGGCCATGTGGCTCGCGTCCCGGTAGACCACGGTGTTGCCGACGACCACAGGGCAGCGGCCGTTCGTGCAGAACCACGTCTGCGGGTCGATGACGCTCACCCCGGCCAGATGCGCCGCGGCCACGTTGGCCCGGTGCACGTTGGGCTCCGGGCTGCCGTCGGACGCCGCCTGGGTGCAACGGCTCAGGTCGTCCGAGTGGTTGGAGACGCAGTCCACCGCGTTTCCGTGGGGCCAGGGGGTGTCCAGCAGGGCGACCACCTTGGTGCCGCCCTTCTGCAGTGCCCGGTAGGTGGTCGTGAAGCCCTTGCGCCATTGGGCGTTCACGTCGGCCTCGGGCTTCCAGGTGCTCACCACGTCGGAGGAACTCGTGATCACCACGGCGGGGTGTGCGGCCTCGATCCTTGCCACGGCCTTCTCCCGCCACGTGTCGCAGGCGGCGTAACGGGCGTTCTGGAACTTGCCGGTGATCCAGGCGACCTTGCAGGATGCCTTGGCCAGGACGACGAGCCGCCAGTGGTGCTGCTGCGCCAACCGGTCCATCGCCGGGAACCACTGGGCCGCGTGGGAGTCACCGTAGAGCGCGACGACGGTGGAGCTGGACGTGTCACCGAACGCGCAGTCGGCGGGCACCGTGGTACTGGCGTACGACGCCATGCAACCGTCCTGATAGATGGCCGACTTGGCCTTGTCCACGGTCCTCAGGCTCTGGACCAGGTTGGCCGGGAGCGTGTGGTCCGGGTGCGCCAGCAGCTTGTGGAGGGCCGCGAGAGGGTTCCTGGCGGTGGCCACCGTGCGGGCGACCGAGGCCGCGATCCCGTCCGTGGCGAGAGGGGGCGGGAACTGCGCCGCGGTCAGGGCGATCGCGGCGGCGCCCGTGGACAGGCCGAGGCCGAGCCCCAAGCCGCGGGCAGCGCTCCGCTTGAAGAACCGGTTGAACCGCACCGGGTTCTCCACCAGCCGCAGGGTCAGCCAGGCCAGGGCCAGGCCCAGCGCCGCGGCACCGAGCCGTACCTCGCCGATGCGCAGGCCGCCGCGAACCGCGTGCGGCAGGATCACCATCAGCGGCCAGTGCCACAGGTACCAGCCGTAGGAGAGGCCGCCGATCCAGACGGCGGGCCGCAGGCCGAGGACCGCCGCGGCACCGTACCGCCCGGAGGCGGCCCCGCCGGCCAGCACGGCGACCGCCCCGAGCACCGGCACCGCCGCGTACCAGCCGGGGAAGCGGGTCGCGCTGTCGTACACCAGGCCGGCGTAGCCGATCGCTACCAGACCGGCCCAGCTGAGCGGCGCCGCCACGGAAGCGGGAAGGCGGTCCAGCCGGTCCGCGCCGAGGGCCAGCAGCGCGCCGAGTCCCAACTCCCAGGCGCGGGTCTGCGTCCCGAAGTACGCCCACGGGGAGTTGCTCGCCGTCAGCGAGATGTCGGCCGAAAGGGACAGCACGCACAGCAGCACCAGCGGGACGGCCACCAGGCTGCGGCGCCGGAACAGCAGCAGGCTCCCGAACAGCAGCACCGGCCAGACCAGGTAGAACTGCTCCTCCACGGCCAGGGACCAGAAGTGCTGGAACGGGGACGGAGGCGCGGTCGCGTTGAGGTAGTCGGCGCCGTTCGCGGCGAGACGGAAGTTGACGAGGGAGAAGGCGCTCGCGACGGCGTCGCCCGTGTAGTCGACGAACCGGACCTTGGAGAGCCACAGCCAGGCGCCCGCCAGGGTGCACACGCTCACCAGCGTGGACGCGGGCAGCAGGCGCAGTGCGCGCCTGGCGTAGAAGCGGCCGATGCCGATGCGTCCGGTGGAGGTCATCTCGCGCAGGAGTTGCGAGGTGATGAGGAACCCGGAGATCACGAAGAAGACGTCCACGCCGACGTAGCCGCCGGCCAGATGCCGGACGCCGGCATGGGAGAGGACCACGAGCAGGACGGCGACGGCGCGCAGTCCCTGGATGTCCGGGCGCAGGCCGTGGCCCGCGGGCCTGGAGGCCGCCTCTCCCGGCCTTGCGGCGTCGTTCGGACTGGCCGGCTGCGACGGCGCGAGACGGTCGTGTGCCACCTGGTCCCCTTCGGGGATGTCAGGGGCCGGCCGGAGGTGAGGCCGCCGGAGGCGGCGCGGACCCCTCGCTTGACGTCTGAAACCCAGGGCCGCTCAGGGCTCCGCACGCGGGCGCGTGCGTGCACTGCAGCGGGTCCGGGCGGCAGGCACCGGCCCAGAGTCAACAGACGCAACGTAGCCGAGGGCGACTCCCACGGGTGAGGCCCGCAGAGGAAGTTCGCGAGCTGGTTCCCCGGCATTCACGGGCCGGTCCAGGCCCGGACTCCCCCACCGCGCGGCGGTCTCCCTGGCGGGGCGGCGACGCGCCGGAGTCCTGACG
This sequence comes from Actinomycetes bacterium, assembly GCA_009783685.1. Lineage (GTDB taxonomy): Bacteria > Actinomycetota > Actinomycetes > Streptomycetales > Streptomycetaceae > Actinacidiphila. The sequence continues at coordinate 4,396 of WRCZ01000321.1, read as the reverse complement.
GCGGTCGGGCCCTACCGCCTCATGCCCTGCCCGCCTCATGCGCTGCCGCACACGTGCCGCACCGCGCAGTCGTTGAGCCGGCCCAGCAGGCGGGTGAGGTGTGCGAGGTCCTCGTCGGGCCACCCGGCCAGCGCCTCTTCGAGGAGCTGGACGCGGCGTGCGGTGGCCTCGGCCAGCAACTGCCGGCCGCTGTCGGTCAGCGGCACACGGCGGATGCGGTGGTCCACGGCGTCGCGTTCCCGTGCGACCAGGCCCGCGTCGGTGAGCTGGTCGACGACACGCACGGCCCGGGGGCGGTCGGTCATCAGCAGGTCGGCGATGTCGGTGACGCTGGGCGGGGGTGGGCTGCTGGCCTCGATGAAGCGCAGGACGCGGTAGGCGGTCGGCGTCACCTCGCGGGCCAGCCCGGTGAGGAAGCGCTCCCGCACGAGGGTGCCGTACAACCCGTACCTGTCGTGCCGCAGGTGCCGCAGCACCGCGTCCAGTCCCCGCACCGTCTCCGCGCGCTCGCCCATGCGGCCAGCCTGCAGCGTGACGCGCGGTCTCCACAACGCCCGGAGGGAACGGGTCCGGAATGGTTGTCGGGGTTCGGCGTTCGGTCGCTTCGGGGTAGGGCCGGTTGGCGCACTGTTCACAGCTCGCCGGTTCAAGGGGGCAGGCCGGGCATGGGAGTTTCCGGCTATGACGACGACACCGACGGCCGGGCACCGTCCCGGCGACAGCGACCAGCGGACCCACGGCGGCACGAACGCGGCGGACGGCGTGGCGGAGGCGCGGACCGCCGGCGCGGCGGAAGGAGAGGGCCGGACGAGCCGGGTGAGCCGGCGCGGTCTGATGGCGGCCGGCGCGGCAGCGGCGGGCCTCGGCATCGTCGGCGACGTCCAGCCGGCCGCCGCCTCACCGGTGTTGTGGGTGAGGCCCGAGGGCTCGGGTTCCGGCGTGCCCCCGGTGGCCGGCCTGCACCTGCAGTTCGGCTCCGACGCGGCACGTGAGGTGGTGGTGTCCTGGCAGACGGCGGTGCCGGTGCGCCGGCCGCGGGTCATGCTCGGCACGCCGTCCCACGGGCTGGGCTCGCAGACTTCCGCGCGGACCACGTTCTACCAGGACGCGAAGTCCGGGCAGACGATCTACGCCCACCACGCGCGGCTGAGCGGGCTGCGTCCCGGCACGGACTACGTCTACGCCGCGGTCCACGACGGCACGACGCCCGAGCCGGGCTCGTTCCGTACCGGACCGGGCGGCAGGGCGCCCTTCACGTTCACCAGCTTCGGCGACCAGGGCACGCCCACGGTCGGCCGCCTGGACGGCCCGCTGCCCGAGAAGATCACGGCGAAGCTCACCTACCTCAACGACAACCTGGGTTCGCCGTACGCCAACGACGTGACCACCGCGGTCGAGCGGGTCGCGCCGCTGTTCCACCTCATCAACGGCGACCTGTGCTACGCGAACCTGGCGAACGACCGGATCCGCACCTGGTCGGACTGGTTCGACATGACGAGCCGTTCCGCCAGGTTCCGGCCGTGGATGCCGGCGGCCGGCAACCACGAGAACGAGCTGGGCAACGGCCCGATCGGGTTCGCCGCCTACCAGACGTACTTCGCGCTGCCGGGCAACGGCGGCGACCCGGAGACCAACGGGCTGTGGTACGCGTTCACCGTGGGCTCGGTGCGGGTGGTGAGCCTGGCCAACGACGACGTGGCCTACCAGGACGCCGGCAACAGCTACGTGCGCGGCTACTCCGGTGGTGCCCAGCGGCGCTGGCTGGAGGCCGAACTCGCCCGTACCCGGGCCGATCGCGCCATCGACTGGATCGTCGTCGTCATGCACCAGGTCGTCGTCTCCACCGCCGACCACCCCGGCAACGGCGCCGACCTCGGGATCCGCCAGGAGTGGCTGCCGCTGTTCGACGCGTACGGGGTCGACGTGGTCGTCTGCGGACACGAACACCACTACGAGCGTTCGCACCCGATCCGCGGCCACCAGCCCAACGACACGATGACGCCCGACCCGGCGGCCACCCGCACGGATCTGGTCGACACCACGGCCGGCACCGTGCACATGGTCATCGGCGGCGGCGGTACGTCGGTGCCGTCCATGGACGTGCTGTTCGACACGCCGCAGTGCAACGTCATCACCGGCGTCGGGCCGGTCGGGGCGGGCGGCAAGAAGACACCGGTCTACGTGTCGGAGCCGGCGCCCTGGTCCGCGGTCCGCGACCGCGTCAACCCGTACGGCTTCGTGGCCTTCAGCGTCGACCCGGGCACCCACCCCGGCGGACGCACCTCGATGGCCGTCACCTACTACGCCGTGACGGGCCTGTACGGCCAGGTCGAACCGGTCGACACGTTCACCCTGCAGCGCACCCGCAACGACGGCACGCGGCAGCGGCAACGCGACCCGCGGTGAGGCCGGGGCGGCGCTGTCCCACGACGGGATCGACGGGTCGGCCCACGCTGTTTCTCATGGGCCGACCCGTTGCGCCCGGTGCCGTTACAGGGTCGCGGTGTCGATGACGAAGCGGTAGCGCACGTCGCTGGACAGCACGCGTTCGTAGGCGTCGTTGATCCGGTCGGCGGAGATGAGCTCGGTCTCCGGCGCGATGCCGTGCTCGGCGCAGAAGTCGAGCATCTCCTGGGTCTCGGCGATGGAGCCGATGCCGGAGCCGGCGAAGGAGCGCCGGTTGCCGAACAGCGTGAACACCGTGATCGGAAGCGGCTGCGGCGGCGCGCCGACGTTGACCATCGTGCCGTCCAGGCGCAGCAGCCTCAGGTAGCGGTCGAGGTCGAGGGGGGCGCTGACGGTGTTGACGATGAGGTCGAACCGGTTCGCGAGCGACTCGAACGTGGCGTCGTCGTCGGTCGCGAAGTAGTCCGTCGCGCCGAAGGCCAGGCCGTCGTCCTTCTTGGCGAGCGTGCGCGACAGGACCGTCACCTCGGCGCCCTTGGCGGCGGCGATCTTGACGGCCAGGTGTCCGAGGCCGCCCATCCCGACGACCGCGACGCGCTTGCCGGGCCCGGCGTTCCAGTGCGCCAGCGGGGAGTACGTGGTGATGCCCGCGCACAGCAGCGGGGCGGCCGCCTCGTAGGGGAGGGATTCCGGCACGCGCAGGACGAAGTCCTCGTCCACGACGATGTGCGTGGAGTACCCGCCCTGAGTGATGGTGCCGTCGCGGTCGACGCTGGTGTAGGTGCCCGTGTTGCCGTTCAGGCAGTACTGCTCCATGCCCGCGCGGCAGTTCTCGCACTCCCGGCACGAGTTCACCATGCAGCCCACGCCGACGCGGTCGCCCACGGCGTGCCTGGTCACGCCGGAGCCGATCTCGGCGACCTCGCCGACGATCTCGTGGCCGACGACCTGCGGGTAGGTGATGGTTCCCCACTCGCCGCGCACGGTGTGGATGTCGGAGTGGCAGATCCCGGCGTAGCGGATGGCGATCAGGACGTCCTTGGGGCCCACGTCCCGGCGCTCGATGGTGGTCGGGACCAGGGGTTCGGTCGCGGAGGGTGCCGCGTAGGCCCTGACGGTAAGCAATGGTTCTCCTTGGTGGTTCTGGGCAGGGTGGCTGGTGCCGTGCGCCTGCCCGGGGCGGGGCGTGGCTCGTCGGCCTTGCCGGGCCTACGGTAGACGCCGACCGGTCAGCCGACGGCCGGGGCTGCGGCGTACTCCTCGTCGGTGACGGGGGTCAGCCAGTGCACGACGTCGTGGTCGGCGTCGCTCTCGTTGATCGCCAGGTGGACCATCAGCCGGTTCGGCGCCGCGCCGTGCCAGTGCTCCTCGCCGGCCTCGAACAGGACGCGGTCGCCGGGGCGGATGATCTCGATCGGGCCGCCACGGCGCTGGCACAGGCCGACACCCTCGGTGACGAAGACGGTCTGGCCGAGGGGGTGGCGGTGCCAGTGGGTGCGCGCGCCGGGCATGAAGTGCACGAGGTTGGCGGTGACCCGGGACGGCTCGGGGGCGGCGGCGACGGCGTCGATGTAGACGTCGCCGGTGAACCAGTCGGCGGGTCCCTTGGCGGTGGTGAGCGAGCTTCGGGTGATCTGCATGGTCGTTCCTCGTTTCGGGGAGGGCGGGTGGGGCGGGGGTCAGGGACCCAGGAGCGGGTCAGGGGTCAGGGCCTGAGCAGGGTCTTGATGGCGCGGCGCTCGTCCATGGCCCGGTAGCCCTCGGCGACCTGCTCCAGCGGGAGCGTGAGGTCGAAGACCTTGCCGGGGTCGATCCGTCCGGTCAGCACCCGCTCGATCAGGTCGGGCAGGTAGCGGCGCACCGGGGCGGGGCCGCCGCGCAGGCCGACGTGGGAGAAGAACAGCTCCTGGCCGTCGATCGCCACGTCGTGCGGGACGCCGACGAAGCCGACGCTGCCGCCCGGCCGGGTCGCGTGCAGGGCCTGCCGCAT